>NZ_JBHWJJ010000155.1:0-18602 GCF_042732005.1 Streptomyces sp. NPDC059851
CCATGCGTGCCGGGCCCCGGGCCGTTCCGTACGACGCGGGCGCCTCCGGAGCCGTCAGGAGGCCCTCTGCGCGGCCAACTCGCGAGCCGCCTCGGCCAGGTCCTTCGCCGTGTCGATCGCCCGCCAGTACGCGCCCTGCGGCAGCGGGAAGCCCGCCAGTCGCCGCTCCCGCGCCAGCCGCGGGAACGTGGTGCGCTCGTGGTCGCCCAAATCCGGCAGCAGGGCGGTGAATTCGGGCGAGAAGACGTACACGCCGGCATTGATCAGGTACGGCGACGGAGGCGCCTCGATGAAGTCCAAGACCTGACCGAACTCGTTGGTCTCCACCGCACCCCACGGAATCCGGGGCCGCGCCAGCGCCAGCGTCGCCGTCGCGGCCCGCTCGGCATGGAACGCGGCCATCTCCCGCAGCGAGAACCGGGTCCAGATGTCCCCGTTCGTCGCGTACCACGGCCGGTCCGGGTGCGGCAGGTGCCGCGCGGCGTACTTCAGCCCGCCGCCGCGCCCGAGCGGCTCCTCCTCCACCACCGTCGTCACCCGCAGCGGGAGGTCGGCCCCGGCCAGCCATTCCTGGAGCACCTCGGCGAGGTGCCCGCAGGAGACCACCGCATCGGTGACCCCTTCCGCGGCCAACCAGTTCAACTGGTGCCCGATGATCGGCACCCCGGTCCCCGGGATCTCCACCATCGGCTTGGGCCGGTCGTCCGTGTACGGCCGCAGCCGCGAGCCCTGACCGCCCGCCAGGACCACCGCCTGGGTGGGCGCCTGGGTGGGGGCGGCCGGGACCGCGGCCGCGGAATCGTGTGTGTGGGGTACGGGGCGTGCGTCGGTCATGGGCGCCAGCGTAGAGCCCGCCTCCGCCGCCGGCCCGCCGCTCGGGACGCGGGCGGCGGCGCGCCCCGGGCGTCTGCCGGGGTTCTGCCGGGAGCCGGGCGGCGCCTCGACCCGGAGGTCAGCCCATGGAGGCGACGCCGGACGCGTACGCCGTGTCGCAGACGGGACGGGCGAAGGACTGGGCCTTCGTCGGCCCGTACGCCTCGACGGCGGCCCGCCCCAGCGCCCGCGCGATGCCCACGCAGTGGTCGGCGAGCGAAGGCCGCCGGTCCACCTCCTGCTGGAGGTGCGTCAGGACGTCACCCGGCGTCTCGCCCTGCTGGAGCTCCGAAATGAGCTTGTCGCGCAGCACGTCCTGCGGGGCGCGCGGCTTCGCGGGGACGGAGACGTCCTCGGCGGAGGCGGTCAGGATCCGGGACGACGAGTTGTCCGCCCACGGGACCATCGTGACCGCGAGGGTCCCGGACAGGACCAGGACGACGGGCAGGACCAGGGCGAGGGATCGGCCGATACGGCGGGCAGTGTGGGTCACGAGGGCGAGAGTAGCGCTCGGTGAAGATTGGGCGACAGTTAGTCACCCGGTCGGGGGATGGTTCGACGTGGTTTTTCGAATAGCCGGTTGACGGGTGCGGCGCTGGCGCGGGGGAGTGCCCCTGCACGCCGGAGGGGCACTCCCGACCACGGGAGTGCCCCTCGGCCGGTGTCAGTCGGAGAGGCGCTCGCCGGAGGACGTCGAGAAGACGTGCATCTCGCCGGCGCGCGGCACCACGTGCAGGCTGGAGCCCTTCTCGGGCACCTGGCGGCCGCCGACGCGGACGACGATGTCCTGGCCGCCGTCGGCCTGGGAGGTGCGGCCGTAGACGTACCCGTCGGCGCCGAGCTCCTCGACGACGTTGACCGTGATGGTCAGGCCGCCCTCGGTGCCGATGTCGAAGTGCTCGGGGCGGACGCCGACGGTGACGGTGCGGTCGCCCGCGTCCGCGGCGGCGGCGATCGCCTCGCGCGAGACGGGGACGACGCTGTCGCCGAACTTCACGCCGCCGCCGTCGGCGATCGGGACCTCCACCAGGTTCATGGCGGGCGAGCCGATGAAGCCGGCGACGAACAGGTTCGCCGGACGGTCGTACATGTTGCGCGGGGTGTCGACCTGCTGGAGGAGGCCGTCCTTCAGGACCGCCACCCGGTCGCCCATCGTCATGGCCTCGACCTGGTCGTGGGTGACGTAGACGGTGGTGATGCCGAGGTCGCGCTGGAGCGCCGCGATCTGCGTACGGGTGGAGACGCGCAGCTTGGCGTCGAGGTTCGACAGCGGCTCGTCCATCAGGAAGACCTGCGGCTTGCGCACGATGGCGCGGCCCATGGCGACGCGCTGCCGCTGGCCGCCGGAAAGGGCCTTGGGCTTGCGGTCCAGGTACTGGGTGAGGTCGAGCATCTTCGCCGCGTCCTCGACCTTGCGGCGGATGGTCGCCTTGTCCTCGCCGGCGATCTTCAGGGCGAAGCCCATGTTGTCGGCGACGCTCATGTGCGGGTAGAGCGCGTAGTTCTGGAACACCATCGCGATGTCCCGGTCCTTCGGCGGCAGGTGCGTGACGTCGCGGTCGCCGATGCGGATGGCGCCGCCGTTGACGTCTTCCAGACCGGCGAGCATGCGCAGCGAGGTGGACTTGCCGCAGCCGGAGGGTCCGACGAGGACGAGGAACTCGCCGTCCTCGATCTGGAGGTCGAGGGCGTCGACGGCGGGCTTGTCGGCGCCGGGGTAAAGGCGCGTAGCCGCGTCGAAGGTGACAGAAGCCATGGTGATGCATCCCTTCTACCGGCAGGAACGTGCCGGACGATCCGAGTGGAAGGAAGTGGTGGTCCGGTCCACCGCAGTGGACCCCCGCCGACGCTACCGGGCGGGGGGCGTTCTGTCAGTACCCGGCAGGGGGTGACGTACGACGCGCCCCCGGGCGGCCGGGTGCGCTTCCCGGTCGGGCGGTGTTACCGGTGCGGGCCGGAAATGGGCTTCGCGAGCGGGGCCGTCGGCTGTGTAAAGTGAAGGCGATTCTGTGCGTGCAGCGTCACAGGCCTCCTTAGCTCAGCTGGCCAGAGCACCGCTCTTGTAAAGCGTAGGTCGTCGGTTCGAATCCGACAGGGGGCTCCGTTCCAGGTCAGGGGTATTTCTGGCCAAGGAATTCGTATGGAAGCGGAGGGCCTCGGATTTTTTCCGGGGCCTTTTCCGCGTGCGGTGGGTTCAGTGGCGGCCCGAGATGCGGTCGGCCAGGCGGGCCAGGGGGGCCGTGGTCGGGGTGTGGGTGGCGGCCTCGTGGCGGTCGGCCTCGCGGTAGGCGGCGTACAGGGCCTGGACGCCGAGCCAGCGGAACGGCTCCGGCTCCCAGCGGCGTACGCGGTGGTTCACCCAGGGCAGGCCGGTCAGCTCGGTGGTGTCCTCCAGGACCAGGTCGCGCAGGGTTCGGCCGGCGAGGTTGGAGGTGGCGACACCGGAGCCCACGTACCCGCCCGCCCAGCCGAGGCCCGTGGCGCGGTCGAGGGTGACGGTGGCGCACCAGTCGCGCGGGACGCCGAGGACCCCCGACCATGCGTGGGTGATCTCGACCCCGGCGAGGACCGGGAAGAAGGCCGTCAGCAGTCGGCCGAGGGCCGCGACGGTCCCGGGCTGGGTGGTGCCGTCCGTGTCCGTGCGCGAGCCGAAGCGGTACGGGACCCCGCGGCCGCCGATCGCGATGCGCTGGTCGGCGGTGCGCTGGGCGTACATGTAGGCGTGGGCCATGTCGCCGAGGGCCTCCGCGCCGCTCCAGCCGATGCGGTCCCAGGTCGCGTCGGGCAGCGGGGCGGTGACGATCATCGAGGAGTTCATCGGGAGCCAGTCGCGCTTCTGTCCCTTGAGGCCCGCCGTGAAGCCCTCGGTGCAGCGCAGGACGAAGGGGGCGCGGACCGTGCCGTACGGGGTGACGGCGCGGCGGGGGGCGATCTCGGTGACGGGGGTGGACTCGTGGATCACCACGCCGAGGCGCTCGCAGGCGGCGGCGAGTCCCTTGACCAGCTTGAGGGGGTGGATGCGGGCGCCGTGCGGGGTCCAGGTGGAGCCGACGGCGTCGGCGACGTCGACGCGGGCGCGGGTGGCGGTGGCGTCGTGGAGCTCGCGGTCGGTCTCGCCGAAGGCGAGTTCGGCCTCGTGGAAGGCCTTGAGGCGGCCGAGCTGGGCGGGGGTGCGGGCGACTTCGAGGACGCCGCCGCGGTGGACGTCGGCGTCGATGCCCTCCTTCGCGGCGACGTCGATGACCTCGGTGACGGTGGCGTTCATGGCCTGCTGGAGGCGTTGGGCGGCGGGGCGGCCGTGCATGCGGGCGTAGCGGTCGCGGCCGGCGATCCCGTTGTAGAGCCAGCCGCCGTTGCGGCCGGAGGCCCCGTAGCCGCAGGACTTCTGTTCCAGGACGGTGACGCGGAGGTCGGGCGCGGAGGTCTTGAGGTAGTAGGCGGTCCACAGGCCGGTGTAGCCGCCGCCGACGATGACGACGTCGGCCGTGGCGTCGCCGGTGAGGGGGGCGCGGGGCGCGGCGCCGCCGGCGGTGTCGGTCGCGTACCAGAAGGAAATGCCGCCGTTGATCGTCATGGGGGAGTTGGTACACGGGGTCCGCAGGGGTGTCCAGGGGGCCGGGTGTCGTGTTCCGGGGCTCAGGACCAGGCCTTTCGTCCGATGCGGGGGCGGGCTCCCCCGTGCGGGGGAGGTGGGGGAGGGGCGGTGCGGTCTACGGTCGGGGCATGGTGGAGATTCCGGAGGGACTGGTCGAGGCGCAACTGCTGTTCAACGGGGAGGCGGGCCGGGAGTTCCTCGCGGGGCTTCCGGCGCGGACCGAGCGGTTCCTCCAGGAGTGGGGACTGCGGCCGGCCGGTCCGGCGATGCACGGGATGACGGCGCTGGTGGTGCCGGTGGAGCGGGCGGACGGGACGGCGGCGGTGCTCAAGCTGCTGCTGCCGGACGAGGAGAGCGCGGGGGAGCCGCTCGCGTTGCGCGCGTGGGACGGGCAGGGCTGCGTACGGCTGCTGGAGCACGATCCGGGGACCGGGAGCCTGTTGCTGGAGCGGCTCGACGAGCGGCGGCCGCTGTCGGGGCCGGCGGAGCGGGATCCCCGGCGGGCGGTGCGGGTGGTCGGGGATCTGCTGGCGCGGCTGACGGCGGTGCGGGCGCCGGCCGGGATACGGGGGCTGGGGCCGGTGGCCGCCGGGATGCTGGAGCGGGTGCCGACGGCGCTGGCGGCGATCCCCGACGTGCGGGCGCGGGGGCTGGTGGCGGACTGCGCCTCGGCGCTGGCGGAGGTGGCCGGGCAGCCGGGCGACCGGTTGCTGCACTGGGACCTGCACTACGACAACGTGCTGGCGGGCGGTCGGGAGCGGTGGCTGGCGATCGATCCGAAGCCGCTGGCGGGCGATCCGGGGTTCGAGCTGCTGCCGGCGATCCGGAACAACTTCCGTGCGGATCAGGTGCGGTGGCGGTTCGACCTGCTGACGGAGGCGCTCGGGCTGGAGGGGGAGCGCGGGCGGGCGAGGGCGTGGACGCTGGGGCGGGTCCTGCAGAACTGCCTGTGGGACGTGGAGGATGCGCGGGGCGGCGTTCCGGAGTTGGACGAGGAGCAACTGCTCGTGGTGGAGGTGTTGTTGGGGCGGGCTTAGGCTGCGGGCATGATCCGTAGCGCTGTTGTCGGGGACGTCCCGGTCATCCATGCCATGATCCGCGAGCTCGCGGAGTACGAGCGCGTGCCGCACGAGGCGCGGGCCACCGAGGAGCAACTGCGGGAGGCGCTGTTCGGGGAGCGGCCGGCGGCGTTCGCACACATCGCGCAGTCACCGGAGGGCGAGCCGGTGGGGTTCGCGATCTGGTTCCTGAACTTCTCGACGTGGCGCGGCGTGCACGGCGTCTACCTGGAGGACCTGTACGTGCGCCCCGGCGCCCGCGGCGGCGGGTACGGGAAGGCGCTGCTGGCCGGCCTGGCACGGATCTGCGTGGAGCGCGGGTACGGGCGGCTGGAGTGGTCGGTGCTGAAGTGGAACGAGCCGACGATCGCGTTCTACGAGGCGCTGGGGGCGCGGCCGCAGGACGAGTGGACGGTGTACCGGCTGGCGGACGACGCGCTGCGGAGGCTGGGCACGGCCTGACGGCGGCGCCTGACGGGCACCTGGTGCGGCGTCGCTCAGGGTTCGAGGACGACCTTGCCGGTGGTGCCGCGGGTCTCCAGGGCACGGTGTGCGGCGGCGGCCTCGGCGAGGGGGTAGCGCTGGAGGGCGGGCCGGAGGCGGCCCGCGGCGGCTTCGGCGAGGGCGCGGGTCTCCAAGGTCCGGATCGGGTCGTCGCCGCCGGCGCGCCGGAGCATGGCGGGGCCGAGGACCTGGTGCGTGGTGATGCCGCGGGCGTCGAGGTCGGCCCGGTCGTCGTCGGTGAGGGGGACGGGTCCGCCGGACCAGCCGAAGACGAGGTGGAGGGCGCCGGGGGCGAGGAGGCGCAGGGCGGCGTGGGCGGCGGTCCCGCCGACGGAGTCGAAGAGGACGGTGGCGCCGGGGCGGCCCAGGGCGTCGAGGTGGGCGCGTACGGAGGCGGGCCAGTCGGGATCGGTGTAGTCGACGGCCAGGTCGGCTCCGTTGGCGGCGGCCAGCGCGGTTTTGGCGGGGCCGCCGGCGAGGGCGATGACGGTGGCGCCGGCGTTCTTGGCGTACTGGACGAGCAGGGTGCCGATGCCGCCGGCGGCGGCGGGGACGAGCGCGACGGAGTCCGGGCCGAGGTCGGCGAACTGCAGGATGCCCAAGGTGGTCCGGCCGGTGCCGATCATGGCGACGGCCTCGGCCGCGTCGAGGTGGGGCGGGACCGGGTGCAGGCGGTCGGCGTCGGCGACGGCGTACTCGGCGTATCCGCCGGGCGCGAAGCCGAGGTGGACGACGACGCGGCGGCCGAGCCAGGCGGTGTCGGTGCCGGGGCCGAGGGCCTCGACGGTGCCGGCGACTTCCCGGCCCGGGATGGTGGGGAGCTCGGGCAGGGCGGGGGCGGGACCCCGATGGCCCTCGCGGAGCGCGGTGTCGAGGAGGTGGACCCCGGCGGCGGCCACGGCGATGCGGACCTGGCCCGGGCCGGGGGCGGGGGTGTCGGTCCGTTCGGGGGTCAGGTTGTCGGCGGGGCCGAAGGCGTGCAGGCGGACGGCGCGCATGGTGGGTGCGGCGGGGGCGGGGCGGTGTGTGGTGTCCATGCGGGCCAGGCTGGTCCCTCAACCCCGCTTGAGGTCAAGGGTGCTGTCGGTCCCGGCGGGCAGGATGGGGAGCATGGCGCGGAACGGGCAGCAGGGGTCGGGCAGGACGCGGGCGGTGAAGGCGGCGCGGCGGCCGCAGGTGGGGCTGCCGCCGGAGCTGATCGCGTGGCGGGGCGGTGGGCTGGAGCCCGACGGGGACTACGACGGGCTTGAGTTCGCGGACCTCGACCTGGCGGGGCAGGAGGGCGTCGGGGCGCGGTTCCTGGACTGTGCGCTGCGGCGCTGTGTGCTGGACGGGGCGGGGCTGGCGAAGGCGCGGATCCTGGACTCGCTGCTGGAGGGGGTCCGGGGGGTCGGGACGGACCTGGCCGGGGCCTCGCTCCGGGACGTGGAGCTGGTCGATGCCCGACTGGGCGGGACGGCGCTGCACGGGGCGGTGCTGGAGCGGGTCGAGTTCCGCGGCGGCAAGGTCGATTGCCTGAACCTGCGGCAGGCGCGGCTGCGGGACGTGGTCTTCGAGGAATGCGTGCTGGTGGAGCCGGACTTCGGCGGGGCGGTGCTGGAGCGGGTGGAGTTCCGCGGGTGCGTGCTGCGGGGTGCGGACGTCACGGGGGCGCGGATGACGGACGTGGACCTGCGGGCCGCGGCCGAGCTGGACTTCGCCCGCGGTGTGGAGGCCCTGGCCGGCGCGGCGGTCACCCCGGCCCAGCTCCTTTCCCTGGCCCCGGCGCTGGCGGCACACCTGGGCCTGCGCGTACTCCCCTGACCCTGCGGCGCGGCGCGCGGGATCCGCGGCTACGCCGGGACGCGGGGGAAGCGGGCCTGCAGGGTCCAGATGGCCGGGTTGTGGCCGAGGTCTTCGTGCATGTCGATGAGGTCGGCGATCAGGTCGTGCAGGAAGTCGCGGGCCTCGCGGCGCAGCAGCTTGTGGCTGAAGCTCAGCGGGGCCTCCTCCGCGGGCATCCAGTCGGCCTCGATGTCGACCCAGCCGAAGCGGCGCTCGAAGAGCATGCGGTCGGTGGACTCGGTGAAGTCGAGCTCTGCGTACTGCCGGTCGGCGGAGCGGCTGCCGCGCGGGTCCCGGTCGAGCTCTTCGACGATGTCGCACAGCGCCCAGGCGAAGTCCAGGACGGGCACCCATCCCCAGGCCGTGGACACTTCCCGGTCCGACTCGGTGTCGGCGAGGTAGACGTCCCCGCAGAAGAGGTCGTGGCGCAGGGAGTGGACGTCCGCGGTCCGGTAGTCGGTCTGCGGCGGGTCGGGGAAGCGCCGGGAAAGGGAGTAGCCGATGTCGAGCACCCCCCGATGGTCCCACGCCCGGCCCGTTCCACCGGCCCCGGCCCGTTCCACCGGCCCCGGCCCGGCCGCCCGGCCCGGAGCGGCCCCGCCCCGGTCTCACGGGAGGAGGCGCTGCTCCTTGGCCACCGCGACGGCGCCCGCGCGGGTGTCGACGCCGAGTTTGTCGTAGATGCGGCCCAGGTGGGTCTTGACCGTGGCTTCACTGATGAACAGGGCGCGGGCGATCTCGCGGTTGCCGAGGCCGCGGGCGAGCTGGCCGAGGATGTCCAGCTCGCGGTCGGTCAGGGTGGGCCGGGAGCCCCGCATGCGGGCCATCACGCGGCTGGCGACCGGCGGCGACAGGGTGGTGCGGCCGGCTGCGGCGGCGTGGATCGCGGCGAAGAGCTCCTCCGGCCGCTCCGCTTTGAGGAGGTATCCGGTGGCGCCCGCTCCGATGGCGCGGGTGATGTCGGCGTCGGTGTCGTATGTGGTCAGGACGAGGACGTGGGGCGGGTGCGCGGAGGCGGAGGTGATCCGGCGGGTGGCTTCGACGCCGTCGATGCCCTCGCCGAGCTGCAGGTCCATCAGGACGACGTCGGGCCGGAGCCGGGCGGCCAGGGCGACGGCTTCCTCCCCGCTGCCGGCCTCGCCGAGCACCTCGATGTCGGGGGCGCTGCCGAGCAGGGCCAGCAGGCCGGCGCGGACCACCGCGTGGTCGTCGCAGAGCAGGAGCGTCGTCGTGGCGGTGGTCATGGCTGCTGCTCCAGGGGGATGGCCGCGGACAGGACGGTGCCCTCGCCCTCGGCGGATTCGATCGTGAGCGTGCCGCCGAGCTGGCCGACGCGGGCGCGCATCGCGGGGAGCCCGTGCCCGCGCTCTCCGCCGCCGGTGCGGGGCGGTCGGGTCCCGTCGAAGCCCTCGCCGTCGTCGGCGACGTCGAGGACGACCTGGTCGCCGAGGAAGCTGAGGGTCAGGGCCGCGGTCCGGGCGCGCGCGTGTTCCCGTACGTTCGCCAGGGCACCTTGCGCGACGCGCAGCAGAGCGGACTGGACGCGGTCGGGCAGCGGTACGGGGGTGCCCTCCAGGTGGAAGCGGACCTCGATGTCCGGTCCGGCGTCGAGGGCGCGCAGGGCGTCCGCGAGGCCGGCGCCGCCGGCGAGCTCGGGCGGGGCGAGGTCGTGGACCAGGCGGCGGGCCTCGGCGAGGCCGCGGGCGGCGATGCCGGTGGCGGTGCGGACGTGGGCGCGGGCGGTTGCGGGGCTGTCGTCCCAGACCCGGTCGGCGGCCTGGAGGAGCATCTGCTGGCTGGACAGGTGCTGGGCGAGGGTGTCGTGGATCTCCATGGACAGCCGCTGTCGTTCGGCGAGGGTGCCTTCGCGGCGTTCGGTGGCGGCCAGCTCCCGTCGGGTGCGGATGAGGTCGTCGATCAGTTCCCGCTGCGCCTGGGCCTGGCGTTCCATGTGGACGAAGACGGCCGTGGACAGTGCGGCGATGGCCGGTGGGGCGAGCAGCAGGTTCGGGTCGAACTCGCGGGACAGTTTGAGCTGGGCGGCGACGACGAACACGGTCAACAGGGCCACCAGGACGATGGCGGCACGCGGCGGCAGGGTCCGCAGGGCCGTGTAGAAGAGGGGGACGGCGCACCAGGCGAAGCTGGGGGCGAGGACGACGAGCACCACCCACACGCCGACGACCAGCCCGAGCCAGGCGAGCCGGCGCACGGTGGGCGCGGCTCCGAGGGCGGGGCCGAGGACGTACAGCAGGGCGAGCGCGGTGCCGAGGGCGATGATCCACGGGGTGTCGGGGGAGCCGGGGTGGCGGAGCAGGTAGCGAACCACCGAGGCGGCTAGGAGCAGGAAGAACGCGGTGTGCATGACCGCCGCCAGCATCCGGGTGTCCGTGTCCCCCTTGCGCGAGGGCGCTCGGCTCAGGTGGGTCACGGCGGGCTCCCGGTGCGGATCGGCTGTTCGGCTCCATCGTGCCCGGTCGCGGGGGATGGCGCTGACCAGCCAAGCCGCATCCGCGGCCGGTGCGCATCAACCGATCGGACGACCCCGGGGTCAACCGGTGCGGCAGCCGCCGCGAGCCGGTACGGGGACGGGTGGGCGGGTGTTCCGGCCGCAGGCTGGAAGCACGACGCCGGGCCGGTGGAAACGGGCCGGCGAGCGGTCCGGTGGACGGCCACCGGCGCCCAGCCCGACGCCCAAGGAGCAGCAGCATGAAGACCCGCACCCGCGTTCTCACCGGTACCGCCCTCGCCGTCGCTCTCGGCGCCGGCGCCTTCGGCGCGGTCAGCGCGAACGCCGCGCAGGCCGAGGTGCAGGCGGCGCCGGCCGCCGCGGCGGCGAAGAAGGAGGTGGGCGAGAAGAACTTCACCACCTCGACCCACCTGACGATCGACGCCGCCACCCGCGCCGCCCAGGGGGCGCTGGAGGCCGCCCGCGCGGAGAACCAGAAGGTGACGGTCGCGGTCGTGGACCGCAACGGCAACACCATCGTCACCCTGCGCGGCGACGGCGCGGGCCCGCAGTCGTACGAGTCGGCGCAGCGCAAGGCCTTCACCGCGGTCTCCTGGAACGCGCCGACCTCGGTGCTCGTGGGCCGCCTCGCCCAGGCCCCGAACCTGAAGGACATCCCGGGCACCCTGTTCCTCGGCGGCGGCGTCCCGGTGCAGGCCGGCGGCGCGCCGGTGGCGGGCATCGGCGTGGCCGGCGCCCCGAGCGGCGACCTGGACGAGAAGTTCGCCAAGGCCGGCGTCGAGGCCCTGGAGAAGTAGTAGAACGGGGCGGGCCGGGCCGCATCACAGGTCGTATCGGACCGTAGTGCGACAAGATGCCCCATAGGATCGGCTGCGTGGAAACCCGCGCCGTCCCCCGCCCCGCTGACCTCCCCCGCCGCGCCAGGCTCCCCCGCTCCTCCCGCGTCACACGCCTCGCCGTCCCTGCCGTCGCCGCCCTGCTCGCCCTCACCACGGCGTGCACGGGCAGCACGGTGCAGGGGCGGCCGGGCGCGTCGGGCCTGCGCGACCCGTACTTCCCGAAGGCGGGCAACGGCGGCTACCAGGTCGACCACTACCGGCTGGACCTGGCGTACGACCCCGCGGACGGGGTGCTGCGCGGCAAGGCCGTCATCACGGCCCGGGCCGAGCAGGGACTCAGCTCGTTCAACCTCGACTTCAGCGGCCTGAAGGTCGACGGCGTCACGGTGCAGGGCGCCGGGGCCCGCTTCAACCGCACCGGCAACGAGCTGACGGTGCGTCCGGCCGAGGACCTGACGACCGGGGAGGTCTTCCGCACGGAGGTCGAGTACAGCGGCAAGCCCCGGACCCTCTCCGACCCGGACGGCTCCGAGGAGGGCTGGATCCCCGTCGAGGACGGGGCCGTCGCGGTCGGTGAGCCGGTCGGGTCGATGACCTGGTTCCCCGGCAACCACCACCCCAGCGACAAGGCCGCGTACGACATCAACCTCACCGTCCCGCAGGGGTACGAGGCGGTGTCCAACGGGCTGCTGCGCTCGCGCACCGACACCGCGGACGGGCGGACCGCGTTCGCCTGGCACAGCGCGGAGCCGGTCGCGAGCTACCTCGTCACGGCGGCGGTCGGGAAGTTCAAGGTGGTGACCGGGCGGACCCCGTCCGGGGTGCCGATGTACACGGCCGTGGCCCCCGGCGAGCCGGAGGGCGGCGGGCCCGCGCTGGCGCGGCTGCCGGGGATGCTGGAGTGGGGGGCGGCGCGGTTCGGCCCGTACCCGTTCGCGACGGCGGGTGCGATCGTCGCGCCCTCCGAGACCCTCGGGTACGCGCTGGAGACGCAGACCCGACCGGTCTTCTCCGGTGCCCCGGTCGACGAGGAGCTGGTGCTGCACGAGCTGGCGCACCAGTGGTTCGGGAATTCGGTGTCACCGAAGTCCTGGAAGGACATGTGGCTCAACGAGGGCTTCGCGACGTACGCGGAGTGGCTGTGGGCCGAGGAGCACGGCGGGCCGACCGCCGAGCGCCGCTTCGGGGCGTTCCTGGCCGGTGACGCCTCCGTCGACGAGGGCGCCGGCTCCGACTGGGACGCGTTCCCGCCGGCCGCGCCGCCCGGCCCGGACGAGATTTCTGCGGGCCCGGTCTACTACCGGGGCGCGATGGTGCTGCACCGGATCCGGCAGGAGGCCGGCGACGCGAAGTTCTTCGCACTGCTGCGCGGCTGGGCCGCCGACCACCGGCACGGCAACGCGAGTACGGCCGACTTCACCGCGTACGCGGAGCAGAAGACGGGCCTGGACCTGACGAAGGTCTGGGACACCTGGCTGTACGGCAAGGACAGCCCGCGCTGACCCGCGCTGACCGGCGCCGACCGGCGCTGAGCCGCACCGGCCATTTGCCGGCCCCGGTGCGCGCCCGCCGACCTCGCGACGGCGCCGCCTCCGCCCGAGGGCCTCAGCGGGCCGGCGGATCGCGGAGCTCCTTGCGGAGCACCGTGCAGTCCCGGCCCAGCTCCCGGTCCTCGGCGTGCCGCAGGAAGGCGTAGCCGCGGGCCTTCCAGAAGGCGAGGGCGCCCGCGTTGCCGTCCAGTACGGCGATCCGCACGGCCTCGCGGCCCGCGGCGCGGAAGCGGTCCTCGACGTGGTCCGCGAGGGCGCTGCCGTACCCGGAGCGGTGCGCTGCGGCGTCGACGAGCAGCAGGCCGATCCACGGGTCGGGGTCGCCGGAGGCGGGGTCGGGGTGGTGGGCGAGGACGGCGGCCAGGCCGACGAGCCGGCCGGCGGAGCGGGCGAGGAGCACCTCGGCGCCGTCGTGGGCGAGCTCGTCGGCGAGTGCCCGGGCGACCTGCTCGACCGTGATCCGGTGGGGGTCGGGGAAGTCGCCGCTGATCTCGAAGAAGGCGTGGTTCGTCGCGTAGAGGGCGGTGATCTCGGTGAGGACGGGTCCCGGCAGGGCGCCGCCCGCCGGCCCGAGCGGTTCGATGATCATCCCCCGCACGCTAGCGAAGGACGCCGCGGTGCGGGCACCGGTTTTCCACGCGCCCGGCGGCGCGGCGGCCCGGGGTGAAGCCCCCTCCCCGGACGGGAGGGGGCTTCGGTAGGTGGATCAGACGTTGACGCCGAAGTCCTGGGCGATGCCGGCGAGGCCCGAGGCGTAGCCCTGGCCGACCGCGCGGAACTTCCACTCGGCGCCGTTGCGGTAGAGCTCGCCGAAGACCATGGCGGTCTCGGTGGCCGCGTCCTCGGAGAGGTCGTAGCGGGCGATCTCGGCGCCGCCGGCCTGGTTCACCACGCGGATGTAGGCGTTGCGGACCTGGCCGAAGTTCTGCTGGCGGGTGTCGGCGTCGTAGATCGAAACCGGGAAGACGATCTTGTCGACGTCCGCCGGGAGGGCGGCCAGGTTGACCTTGATGGCCTCGTCGTCGCCCGAGCCCTCGCCGGTGCGGTTGTCACCGGTGTGCACGATGCTCTGGTCCGGGGTGGACTTGTTGTTGAAGAAGACGAAGTGGCCGTCCGAAACGACCTTGCCCATCGCGTTCACCGCGATGGCGGAGGCGTCCAGGTCGAAGTCGACACCGGTCGTCGTCCTGACGTCCCAGCCGAGTCCGACCGTGACGGCGCTGAGGCCGGGGGCCTCCTTCGTGAGCGAGACGTTGCCGCCCTTGGACAGGCTTACTGCCATTGTGACTGGTGTCCCTTCCTCGTCGCTGACCGCGAGACGTGCGGTCAAGGTACCGCTGACCTTCATAACGCGGAGAGGGGCCCCGCAGGTTCCAGCCTGCCGATTTCCGCCCGGATTTCCCCCGGGGGATTACGCCGGGGCTTTCTCCCGGCGGCTTTCCGTAGCGGCTGGAGGGGCGGCCGCGTTCCGGTCAGTCCGTAAATGCGCGTGACGGGGGCGTGAGCCGGGCGGGATCATGGGGCCATGCCTGGTCCCTATGTCATCCGCGGCTCCGTCGTGCTCCCCGAGGCGGAGCTCTCGTGGCGGTTCTCGCGCTCCTCCGGTCCGGGCGGCCAGCACGTGAACACCTCGGACTCCCGGGTGGAGCTGCTGTTCGACCTCGCGGCGACGAAGGCGCTGCCCGAGGTGTGGAAGGAGCGGGCGCTGGAGCGCCTGGCCCCGCGCCTGGTGGGCGGGGTGCTGGCGGTACGGGCCTCCGAGCACCGCTCGCAGCTGCGCAACCGGGAGATGGCACTGGTCAGGATGGCGTCCTTGCTGGCGGAGGCGACGGCCCCGCCGCCCAAGCCCCGGCGTGCGACGAAGATCCCGCGGGGGATCAACGAGCGGCGGCTGCGGGAGAAGAAGGCGCGCGGCGAGACCAAGCGCGGACGCTCGGGCCGCGACTGGTAGCGGACGGGTGGCGGCCGGCGGGCGGATCCGCCGGGAGCGGCCGCCGGGCGGCTCGGCAGCAGCCGTCGGACGGGATCACCGGACGGATCGGCACGGCCGCCGTAGCGGGCGGCCCGCCCGCTACGGCGCCAGCCTGCGGTAGCGACCCCGGAAGTACGCGAGCGGTGCGGCGTCGGGCGCCGGCAGCGACGAGGTGAGCACGCGGCCGATGACCAGGGTGTGGTCGCCCGCCGGGACGCGTTCCTCGGTGCGGCATTCCAGCGTGGCCAGCGCCCCCGCGGGCAGTGGGGCCCCGGAGACCTCGCCGCGTACGTGCGGCAGGTCGGCGAAGAGGAGCCGGTCGCTGATGCGGCCCTTCATCGAGAAGCGGCTCGCGATCTGCACCTGGTGGTCGGCCAGCAGCGAGACCGCCCACAGCGGCTGCTCCGCCAGGAGGTCGTCCATCCGCGATCCCTCGCGGAGGCTGACGAGCACCAGCGGCGGGTCGAGGGACACCGACAGGAAGGCGGTGGCCGTCATCCCGACGTCCTCGCCGCGCGGGCCGTCCGCGGTCAGCGGGGGCTCGTGCGCGGTGACCAGGCAGACGCCCGCCGCCAGTCGGGACAGGGCGGCGCGGAACTCGTCGTGGCTCACTCCTTCAGGATGGGGGCTCACGGTGGTCGGTACGGGTACGGGGGTCGTCTTCGGCACGCCTGGAACGCTAGTCTCGCCCTCCGCCCGCGCACATCGGGCCCGCGGCCGAGTCGTGTCCCGGACCCTTGGCCTAGGCCCCACGCGTATCGTGTGCCGCCGGAAGGGCGGGGGAGCGCCCCGGGGTGCAGAAGCCGTCAGCTGACGCCTTAATTCATCTGATGTGACTTAAGTCACAGAGGGCAAGATTTGTTGACCCTGTGTACCTGCCGCACAGCTCACTGTGATTCAGTGGACGGGACACCGCAACGAACCGCCGATGACAAAACTGGAGTTGCTGTCGAGGTCTCGGGGAGAGCGAGCAATGGAGACCGAGTCAGAGCCGTACGTCCGTCTTGCGACCCTGCGGCAGCTGCACCGGGTGGTGGCCGACCTCAACACGGCCAGGAGCCTGGCCGACACCCTGCAGACCGTGGTGGACGGCATCGTCACCGGCCTCGGCTACGAGCTCGCCTGCGTCAACCTCGTACGCCCTGACGGAGATCTCGTCGTCGCCGCCTTCGCCGGCGACCCCGCCGCGGAAGCCCTGATCACCGGCCGCGTCGGCTCCCGCGCCTCCTGGGAGCGCCGCCTGACCATGGGCGAGAACTGGGACGGCCTGCGCTTCATCCCGCACACCGAGGGCTGGGTCCTGCTGGAGGACGACGTGCCCCAGTGGCACACCGACGGCCCCGATCCGCGCTTCGAGGACGAGTGGCACCCCGAGGACCGGC
The DNA here is from genome assembly GCF_042732005.1 of Streptomyces sp. NPDC059851. Lineage (NCBI taxonomy): Bacteria > Bacillati > Actinomycetota > Actinomycetes > Kitasatosporales > Streptomycetaceae > Streptomyces > Streptomyces sp. NPDC059851. Next base: position 16,068 of record NZ_JBHWJJ010000155.1, read on the forward strand.
TCTACGCCCCCATGTACGCGTCCGGCGGGGAACTCCTCGGCGTCATCTCCGTGGACCGGCCGCGCAACGGGCGCCGCCCCGGCGCCTGGGGGCGCGAGGCGCTCCAGATGTACGCCTTCCAGGCGGCGATAGCGATCAGCAACGCCCGGCTCCGCGCGAACATGCAGCGCGCCCTGGTCCGCCTCGAACGCGAGCAGCAGGCCCTGCGCGCCAGCGAGGAGTCCTTCCGTCAGGCCTTCGAGTACGCGCCCAGCGGCATGGCCATCGCCGAGATGGGCGGGGACCAGCACGGCCGGCTGCTGCGCACCAACGACGCCCTGTGCCGACTGTTGGGCCGCCCCGCCTCCGTCCTGCGCCGGTACTCCTTCTCCGACCTGGTCCACCCCGAGGACATCGGGACCCTGCTGCGCACCTCCGCCGAAGGCGGTCGCGCCGAACTGCGGCTCGGGCGGCGCGACGGCACCTACGTATGGGTCTCGCTGCGCAACTCGGTGGTCGCGGACGCCGCCGACGGTCCCCGGTTCCTGCTCACGCACGTCGAGGACATCGAGGAGCGCAAGCGGCACGAGCTCCAGCTCGCCCACCGGGCCAGCCACGACTCCCTCACCGGCCTGCCCAACAGCGCCGAGCTGCGTGCCCGGCTCTCGGCCCGGCTGTGCCGCATGCCGCAGCAGACGATGCGCTCCGCCGCCGTGGAGGCGCTCGACGCCGCGTACGAGGGACGCAGCGTCGACGGCACGGTCGCCCCGGGCGGCCCCGCGGGCAACGGGGACCCCGGCGACCCCGGCTTCCGTTACGACGGCTTCCCCGAGCCCTTCGACCTCTCCGGCGGGGTTGACCCGTACGACCACCACGTGCACGCGGTGGCCCCCGCCTCCGACGTGGACGACGGGACGAAGGGGCTCGCGGTGCTCTTCTGCGACCTCGACGGTTTCAAGTCGATCAACGACCGGTTCGGGCACCACACCGGCGACGCGGTGCTGATCGAGGTGGCCCGCCGGCTGACGACGGGCGTCCGTGACGGTGACACCGTCGCCCGGCTGGGTGGTGACGAGTTCGTCGTCCTCGCCGACGGGCTGGGCGCCGCCGACGCCGCCGACCTCGCCGTCCGGCTGCGCAACGCGATCATCCCGCCGATCCGGGTGGACGGCCGCGCGGTGCGTGTCGGCGCCAGTTTCGGCATCGGCTGGGCCAGCTGCGGGATGTCGGCGGACGAGGTGCTGCGCTCCGCCGACCAGCGGATGTACATCGAGAAACGGTCTCGTTCCAAAGCGCATCGCAGGGCCGGCTGAGGCCGTCGGCCGCCCGGGGGCGCACCTGTTCGGGGTAGGCTCCCCAGGATTGAAAGGAGTGACCTGCGATGACGACGCCCGCGAACAACGGCCCGAACAGCGGGGCGAACAAGCCCGAGGACGACGATCCGTTCGGCTACCTCTACGCGGACGGTCAGGCTGCGGGAGCCCGGCCCGGAGCGCAGAGCGGTGTCCCCCGCACCTCGTACAACCAGGTGCGCACGGTCGGCGAGCGGACGTACGGCGGCCAGCGCGGCCAGGTTCCGCCCCAGCAGCAGCCCGGCTACCAGGCCCAGTACCAGGCCCCGGAGGCGCTGCAGGCGGGCGGCTACGGCGTGCCGCAGCAGCAGCCACCGACGGCGTCGATGCAGGCGCAGGCCGGCGGTTCCGGCGGCCGCTCCGGCCGCGGCGCGCGCGGCGGCGGCAGCAGCAGCTCCAGCCGGCGCGGCCTGCTCATCGCGGCGGTCGCCGTGGTCGGTGCCGTCGCGATCGGCATCGGTGCGGCCCTGGCCTTCGGCGACGACGGGGACAAGGACACCGCCGACAAGGGCCAGACGCAGACCCAGCAGCAGCCGCAGCCGCAGAACTCCGGCGCCTCGGAGGCCCCGAGCCCGTCGGCGTCCCCCGACGTGCCGCTGCCGAAGGGCGACGCCGCGGGCGCGGGCATGGCCCTGACCGGCGGCGCACTCCTGCAGAACGCGGTGCCCGGCGGGAAGGGTGCCGGCGGCCAGTACGTCGGCAACTTCAACCAGACCGGTGCGGCGCTGACCTGGACCGCGGACCTGCCGAACGGCGGCGACTACACGCTCTTCGTGAACTACGCGGTGCCCGGCAAGGACGCGAAGGTGACCCTCACCGTCAACGGCCAGAGCCCGACGCAGTCCCTGAACCTGGCGAACTTCGCCAAGGCCGAAGCCGGCGCCTGGGACAAGGGGTGGACGCGCACCTACGCGTTCATCAACCTGAAGAAGGGCACCAACACGATGAAGATCTCGTGTGAGGCCGGCAACCAGTGCGAGGCGATCTTCGACCAGCTCTCGCTGGGCCAGGGCTGGGTCAAGCGCTGACCCTGCCGTGAGACGACCGGCCCTGCCGCACGCGCGGCAGGGCCGGACCTGGTTGGGGGGGGGGGGGCGCGGCGGGGGGGGGGGGGCCACCACACCCGCCCCCCCCCCCACAACGGCCAACCCGAAGTGGCCCGCACCGGGGGGCCGGTGGTGGTAGTGGGGGGGGTGTTGCGATC
>NZ_JBHWJJ010000156.1:0-18076 GCF_042732005.1 Streptomyces sp. NPDC059851
ACCCTCTCGGGCTTTCCTCCGGGCTTTCGTTCTTGCGTTTCCCACTCTATCAGAGTGTTTCGCGCTTCGCTTTCCGGTTCTTCGCTTTCGCGTTTCCCCTTCCGGCGATTCCGACTCTATCAGAACCTTTTCGGCCTGACTCCCAGTCAGCGGGATTTGCTGCGCGGGCCGTTGGCCCTTGCGGCGAGTGAGACATTAGCGGATTCCCCGCCCCCGAAGCCAATCGGCGGCTGCGTCCTGGAACGCGGATTCCCCATTCGCAAATATGCATGAAAACGAGACGGCAGAGTGCGCCGTTCGTTCGAGTGCGTAGTGCGGGATGGGCTGTCCGGGGACCGACCGTGGTCGGCGCTCACGTCGGACAACTCGAAGAACCTTACGGATCACGCACGGGCGTGTCAACTCCAGGACGGGCACCGTGCCAGGCGCTAGCCTGGCTCCCATGACTACGCATGCGCTCGCGCTCAACCTTCGCTGGTGGGCCGCCTGACGGCGGCCGGACCTCCCAGCGAGCACGCATGCGCTCACGGCCGCCGCCCCGGCGGCCGTTTTTCGTTCCTCTCCTCCCGGGAGTGGCCCGGTCGCCGGACGCAACGGCCGCCACCACCACACCGACACAGGGAACAGAGGAGACGGACATGGCGCGGATCTTCAGCGGAATCAAGCCGAGCGGCCACCTGACGCTGGGCAACTACCTCGGCGCCGTACGGCAGTGGGTCGCCGCCGAGCAGAAGCCGGACGAGGCCCTGTTCTGCGTCGTGGACCTGCACGCGCTGACGATCGAGCACGATCCCGCGCGGGTGCGGCGGCTCAGCCGGCAGGCGGCGACGCTGCTGCTGGCCGCCGGGCTGGCGCCGGAGAAGTGCACGCTCTTCGTCCAGAGCCACGTGGACGAACACACGCGGCTGGCCTACCTACTGGAGTGCACCGCTGCCGACGGGGAACTGCGGCGGATGATCCAGTACAAGGAGAAGGCGGCGCAGGCGCAGGCCTCCGGGGCCGGGGTGCGGCTGTCGCTCCTCACCTATCCCGTGCTGATGGCGGCGGACATCCTGGCGTACGCGACCGAGGAGGTGCCGGTCGGTGAGGACCAGCGGCAGCACGTCGAGCTGACCCGGGATCTGGCCGTGCGGTTCAACCAGCGGTACGGGCACACGTTCACGGTGCCGAAGGCGACCCTCCCGGCGGTGGCCGCGCGGGTCATGGACCTGCAGGACCCGCGGTCGAAGATGGGGAAGTCCATGGGCGGCGGGCCGGGTGTCGTGTACCTGCTCGACGAGCCGGAGGTCGTACGCCGCAAGGTCATGCGGGCGGTCACCGACAGCGGGGACGGCGGGGTGGTCTACGACCGGGAGGCGCGCCCCGGGGTGGCGAACCTGCTGGACCTGCTGGCCGCCTGCACCGGTGGGGATCCGGCGGACCTCGCCGACGGGTACGGCGGGTACGGGGCGCTGAAGCGGGACGTGGCCGACGCGGTGGTGGAGGTGCTGCGGCCGGTGCAGGAGCGGCACGCCGGGCTGGCGGCCGATCCGGGGTTGGTCGACGGGGTGCTGCGGGAGGGGGCCGGGAGGGCCCGGGCGATCGCGCGGCCGATGGTGGACCGGGCGTACGAGGCGATCGGGCTGCTGGCTCCGTAGGTTCCGCCGCCCGCCCGGGGCCCGCCGTGGAGGCGGGCCCCGGGGGCCGGGTCAGCCGGTGCCGGAGGCGAGTTCGCGACTGCGGTCGCGGGCGGCTTCGAGGGCGGCGATGAGGGCGGCGCGGACGCCGTGGCGTTCCAGTTCGACGATGGCGTTGATGGTGGTGCCGGCGGGGGAGGTGACGGCCTCGCGGAGCTTGACGGGGTGTTCGCCGCTGTCGCGGAGCATCACGGCCGCGCCGATGGCGGCCTGGACGATGAGGTCGTGGGCCTGGGCGCGGGGCAGGCCGAGGAGGATGCCGGCGTCGGTCATGGCTTCGACGAGGAAGTAGAAGTAGGCGGGTCCAGAGCCGGACAGGGCGGTGGCGGCGTCCTGCTGCGATTCGGGGACGCGGAGGGTCTTGCCGACGCCGCCGAAGATCTCCTCTGCGTGGGCCAGGTGCGCGGCGGTGGCGTGGCTGCCGGCCGAGATGACCGACATGGCCTCGTCCACGAGGGCGGGGGTGTTCGTCATGACGCGGACGACGGGGGTGCCGGGGGCGAGTCGTTCCTCGAAGAAGGAGGTGGGGATGCCGGCGGCACCGCTGATGACGAGGCGGTCGGCGGGAACGTGCGGGGCGAGCTCTTCGAGGAGCTTGCCCATGTCCTGCGGCTTGACGGTGAGGATGAGGGTGTCGGCGCGCTTGGCGGCCTCGGCGTTGCTGACGGCCTCGACGCCGTAGCGGGCGCGGAGTTCCTCGGCTCGTTCGGAGCGGCGGGCGGTGACGAGGAGCTTCCCGGCGGGCCAGCCGCCGCGGATCATTCCGCTGAGCAGGGCCTCGCCGATCTTTCCGGTACCGAGGACTGCGACTGTCTGGGTCATGCGGTGTCACCTCGCCGAACTGGGTGCGCGTACGTGTGCTGCGTCCTCCTCATCCTTGCACTCGGGTGCGGGGGTGCGGGGCCGGTGTCCGCAGTGCGGGCGGTCAGGGGGTGCGGCGGCGGAGGGTGGCGGCGCCGAGGGCGAGGACGAGCAGGGCGCAGGCGGCGACGACGAGGACGTCGCGGACGAAGTCGGCGGTCATGTCGGTGTGGGTGAGGACCTGGGTCATGCCGTCGACGGCGTAGGACATGGGCAGGACGTCGGAGATGCCTTCGAGGACCGGGTGCATGGTGCTGCGGGCGGTGAACAGGCCGCACAGCAGCAGCTGCGGGAAGATCACGGCCGGCATGAACTGGACGGCCTGGAACTCGGAGGCGGCGAAGGCGGAGACGAACAGGCCGAGGGCGGTGCCGAGGAGGGCGTCGAGGAGGGCGACGAGGAGGAGCAGCCAGGGGGAGCCGACGACGTCGAGGCCGAGGAGCCAGAGGGCGAGCCCGGTGGCGAGGAGGGACTGGGCGACGGCGACGGTGCCGAAGGCGAGGGCGTAGCCGGCGATGAGGTCTGCCTTGCCGAGCGGCATGGCGAGGAGGCGTTCGAGGGTGCCGGAGGTGCGTTCGCGCAGGGTGGCGATGGAGGTCACCAGGAACATGGTGATCAGGGGGAAGATCCCGAGGAGGGATGCGCCGATGCCGTCGAAGGTGCGGGGGCTGCCGTCGAAGACGAAGCGGAGCAGGGTCAGCATCAGGACGGGGACCAGCAGCATCAGGGCGATGGAGCGCGGGTCGTGGCGCAGCTGGCGCAGGACGCGGGCGGCGGTGGCGGTGGTGCGGGCGGCGTTCATCGGAGCTGCTCCTGGGCGGTGGGGCCGTGGGCGGGGTCCCGTGCGGGGTCCTGGGCGGCGCGGGCGTTGGCCTCGTCGACGAGGTGGAGGAAGCCCTCCTCGACGGTGGCGGAGCGGGTGCGGGCGCGCAGTGCGTCGGGGGTGTCCCGGGCGAGGATGCGGCCCTCGCGCATGAGGAGGAGGTCGTGGCAGCGTTCGGCCTCGTCCATGACGTGGGAGGAGACGAGGATCGTCGTGCCGCGGGTCGCGGTGAGGTCGTGGAAGAGGTTCCACAGGTCGCGGCGCAGGACGGGGTCGAGTCCGACGGTCGGTTCGTCGAGGACGAGGAGTTCCGGGGCGCCGAGCAGGGCCACGGCGAGGGAGACGCGGCTGCGCTGGCCGCCGGAGAGGCTGCCGGCGAGGGCGTCGGCGCGGCCGGTGAGGTCGACGTCGGCGATGGCCCGGGTGACGGCGGCGCGGCGGCGGTCGGCGGCGGCGCGGCCGGGATCGAGGACGGCGGCGAAGTAGTCGAGGTTCTGCCGGACGGTGAGGTCGTCGTAGACGGAGGGGGCCTGGGTGACGTAGCCGATGCGGGAGCGGAGCTCGGGGTGGCCGGCGGGGCGACCGAGGACGTCGAGGGTGCCGGTGACGTGGGCCTGGGTGCCGACGACGGTGCGCATGAGCGTGGATTTCCCGCAGCCGGAGGGGCCGAGGAGGCCGGTGATGCGGCCGCGGGGGACGTCGAAGGCGAGGGAGTCGAGGACGGTCCGGAGGGTGCGGCCGGTGCCGCGGCGGACGGTCAGGCCGTCGGCCCGGACGGCGGGGGGTGGGGCGGGGGCGGGCCCTTGCTCCGCATTATTCATCATGCGATGAATAATGCGCCCGGGGGTGCCGGCCGTCAACAGGTCGGACGCTGAGGGCGGGGAGGCGGGAGGGGAAGGGAGGGGTGGGGCGGGGCGGGTTGGTTACTTCTTGCGCTTGGGGCGGCGCGCGGCCGGGTTGCCCGTACGGGCACTGCGGCGGCGCTCGTATTCGACGACGGCTCGCTCGTACTCGGCGCGGCGGAGCTTCTCACCGGGGGCCTCGGAGAAGCAGCGCAGGAAGTACGCGATGAGGGAGCCGATGAAACCGATCATCTTCAGGCCCTTGAGGGAGGCCTCGTCGGAGGACGGGGCCGGGCGGCGGCCGAAGGACTCCCAGGTCTTGAGGAAGGCGATGGCGCTGGCGATCGCGAAGAGGACGACGACCGAGATGCTGAGGAACGGGCCGACGTTGCCGATCTCCAGGCCCTCGTACGCGAAGCGCAGCAGGTAGGCCGCGGCGAAGGCCGCGGCGAGCGAGCCCACGCCGGCAGCGGCGCGGCGCACGGCGTAGCCGCCGTCGTGCTCGACCCAGGTCGTGCCGAAGAACGGGATCGGCTCCGGCTGGGGGCCGGCGGGGGTCTGCTGCTGTTCGTCGCTCACACCGGCGATTATCCACCGCCGGCGGTGTACGGCCCGGTGCGTCTCACGTGTCAGACGGACCGGGCCGCCGGGGGCGCCGCCCCGGCCGGGTCAGCCGCAGGGGGAGGCGACGTAGCCGTCGCTGCCCGTCCTGACGTACGCGTCGGAGACGAACTCGCCGTTGCCGACGCAGTCCCAGATGCGGGTGGTGCCGTACGGGCCGCTGACCCATTCGCCGTCCGTCTGGCAGCGGATCGTCACGGACGCGCCGTACGGGAGCACCCTGACGATCGAGTAAGCGGTGCCGGGGCCGCTGCGGACGTTCACCCGGTAGCCCGGCGCGACCGGGAAGGTCTGGAATCCGGACCCCGAGTCGAGGGTCTGGAATTGGCTGGATTCGTTCTCTTCGGACATGTGAAAACTCCCCCCTTTGGCATTGCTCTGCGCAACTCGCGCAGGTTAGCAGGCCCTTGGAGATGCACACGGGACATCGACTAGGCTCCGACGGGGGTGGTGAGCAGTGCAGTCGCTGCACGCGGACTACGTGGGCTTTCCGGAATACGCCGGCCAGTACCGGCTCGAATCCGTGCTCGGATCCGGCGGCATGGGTGTCGTCCACCTGGCCACGTCCGGCTCCGGGCTGAAACTCGCCGTCAAGATCGTGCACCCCCAGCACGCGGTCGACCCGGAATTCCGCGCCCGGTTCCGCCAGGAGGTCGCCGCCGCCCGGCGGGTCAGCGGGGCGTTCACCGCGCCCGTCGTCGACGCCGACCCCGACGCCGAGCGGCCCTGGATGGCCACCCTCTTCATCGACGCCCCCACGCTCGCCGAGCGCGTACGGGACAGGGTGCTGGACCCCGCCGAGCTGACCCGGCTCGCGGCCGGACTGGCCGAAGCCCTGCGCGACATCCACCGGGCCGGGGTGGTGCACCGCGACCTGAAGCCCAGCAACGTGCTGATGGCCCCGGACGGGGTCCGCGTCATCGACTTCGGCATCTCCCGCCCCGCCGACAGCGACCTGCGCACCGAGACCGGGAAACTGATCGGGACGCCGCCCTTCATGGCACCCGAGCAGTTCCAGCGCCCCCGGGAGGTGGGCAGCGCCGCCGATGTGTTCGCGCTGGGCGCCGTACTGGTGCACGCGGCGACCGGGCGGGGTCCCTTCGACTCCGACAGCCACTACCTCGTCGCGTACCAGGTGGTGCACGGCGAGCCCGACCTGGCCGGGCTGCCGCCGCAGCTCGCACCCGTCGTCGCCCGCTGCCTGTCGAAGGACCCGGCCGAGCGGCCCACCGCCGATGCCCTGATCTCGGCGATGCGCGCCCTCGCGTACCCGACCGGCGAGGACACGCAGACCTTCGTCCCGCAGCCCCGCAGGCCCGCCTCACCCACGGTGGCTGACGCGGCGCGGCGTCGTGCCGAGGAGCCCACGCACCAGCGGGTGGACGCCCCCGCCGCATCCGCCGGGACCGATGATGCGGCCACCGCGGGGACCGATGCGGCCGCCGCGGGGCCGGGCCGCGGCGGGCGGCGGACGCGGGTGGCGGTCGCCGCCGCGGTCGGGCTGCTGCTGGCGGGCGGGGCGGTGGGCGGCGGCTGGTACCTGAGGGGTGAGGACGACGGACCGCAGCGGCGGGCGGGCGGGGACGCGCGCTCGGCCCCGGGCTCGAAGAAGCCGTTCGCGCCCTGGACGCGGGTGCTGGGCAGGCCGGGGACCGGGACCGCCGGGCCGGCCGGGACCGCGCCGTCCGCCTGCTCCTGGGCCGAAGGGACCCTGTACTGCTCGGGACACGGGCTGGCCGCGGCCCGGTTGGACCCCGCCGACGGCTCGGTGGTGTGGTCCGTCCAGGCCTCCGCCGGCACCGTCGAGACCGCCGCCCCGCTGCACGACGGCGGACTCGTCCTGACCACGTCGGCCGCCAGTCGCACGCTGCGGGCGCTGGACCCGGCGACCGGGGCGGAGCGGTGGAAGCGGGTGCTGCTCGCCGGGTCGCGGGTCGTGCCCGCCGGGCCGCGGGTGATGATCGCGCTGCCCGACGGCAAGGCGATCTCCGTGGACGCGGCCACCGGAGTCGCGCAGTGGACCAAGCAGTTCGGCGGCCCGGGCTCGGTGTGGTGTGCCGGCGTGACGCCGCCGGCCCAGCCGGGTACGGCCCCCGCGCTGTACGTGGCCACGCCCGCGGCCGACGGGAAGTCCACCCAGGTGTCGGAGGTCGACCCCGTCACGGGTGCGGTACGCGCGCTGGCCCGGACGGCGGGCGCCGCCGAGCCGGTCGGCGTGGCCGGCGGCGGGCTGTTCCTGCTGGAGAACGACGTCGGGTCGATGGCCCGGTCTGTGCTGCGGGTGGACCTCGGCACGGGGGCGGTGCGGTCGGTGCCGCTGTCGGCCCCACTGCTCCAGGCCCAGGCGGCCGTGGCCCCGGACGGCACGGCGTACGTTTTCGGGGTGTCGGGGGCGCTGGCGGCGGTGGGCGCGCAGCGCGAGGAGTGGCGGCTGCAGACCGGGGTCACGGCGGCCTCGCGGCCCGTGCTGGGCGCTGACCGGCGGGTGTACCTGACGGCGGTCGACGGGCGGCTGCTCGCGGTGGACGGCACGGCCGGGCGGCTGGCGGGGCAGACGCAGCCGCGGATGGGGGCGGGGCGGGGGACGTTCACGGCGACGCTGCCGGCACCGGTCGCCGCCGACGGGCGGGTCTTTGCGACCGCGCCCGACGGGTCCGTCTTCGCCGTCGACGCCCGCGACCCGGCCGCCTGGTAGCTCCGCCGGGCCGGCGCGGCGCGGAAAGTACGGGCCCCGCGGGCCGGGCCGCCCCGCCCGGGGTGGTCGGGCGGGGAGGCGGTGGGTCAGGCGAGTTTGGTGACGTCGCGGACTGCGCCCTTGTCGGCGCTCGTCGCCATGGCCGCGTAGGCGCGCAGGGCCGCGGAGACCTTGCGTTCGCGGTTCTTCGGGGCGTAGACGCCGCCGAGCGCCTCCCGGCGGGCGGCCAGGGTGGCGTCGTCGACGAGGAGGTCGATCGAGCGGTTCGGGATGTCGATGCGGATCCGGTCGCCGTCCTCGACCAGGGCGATGGTGCCGCCCGAGGCGGCCTCCGGGGAGGCGTGGCCGATGGACAGGCCGGAGGTGCCGCCCGAGAAGCGGCCGTCCGTCACCAGGGCGCAGGCCTTGCCGAGGCCGCGGCCCTTCAGGAAGGAGGTCGGGTAGAGCATCTCCTGCATGCCGGGGCCGCCGCGCGGGCCCTCGTACCGGATGACGACGACGTCGCCCTCCTTGACCTGCTTGGACAGGATCTTGTCGACGGCCTCGTCCTGGGACTCGCAGACGACCGCGGGCCCCTCGAAGGTCCAGATGGACTCGTCGACGCCGGCGGTCTTCACGACGCAGCCGTCGACAGCGATGTTGCCCCTGAGGACGGCGAGGCCGCCGTCCTTCGAGTACGCGTGCTCGACGGATCGGATGCAGCCGTTCTCCGCGTCGAGGTCGAGGGACTCCCAGCGCTCGGACTGGGAGAAGGCGGTCGCGGAGCGCTTGCAGCCGGGGGCGGCGTGCCACAGTTCCACGGCCTCGGCGGAGGCGGTGCCGGAGCGGGCGTCCCACGTGCCCAGCCAGTCGTCGAGGTTGGCCGAGTGGACCGTGGTGACGTCCTTGTTCAACAGGCCGCCGCGGTGGAGCTCGCCGAGGATGGCGGGGATGCCGCCGGCGCGGTGCACGTCCTCCATGTAGTACGTGCCGCCGGGTGCGACGTTCGGGGCGACCTTCGCCAGGCAGGGGACGCGGCGCGAGACGGCGTCGATGTCCTTGAGGTCGTAGTCCAGGCCGGCCTCCTGGGCGGCGGCCAGCAGGTGCAGGATCGTGTTGGTCGAGCCGCCCATGGCGATGTCGAGGGCCATGGCGTTCTCGAAGGCCTCGCGGGTGGCGATGCTGCGGGGGAGGACCGAGTGGTCGTCCTGCTCGTAGTGGCGCTTGGTGATCTCGACGATCGTGCGGCCGGCCTCCTCGTACAGGGCGCGGCGGGCGGTGTGGGTGGCGAGGACGGAACCGTTGCCGGGCAGGGCCAGGCCGATGGCCTCGGCGAGGCAGTTCATCGAGTTGGCGGTGAACATGCCGGAACAGGAGCCGCAGGTCGGGCAGGCGTTCTCCTCGATGCGCAGGACGTCCTCGTCGGAGACGTTTTCGTTGACCGCGTCGACGATCGCGTTGATCAGGTCGAGCTTGCGGACGGTGCCGTCGACGAGGGTCGCCTGGCCGGCCTCCATGGGGCCGCCGGAGACGAAGACGGCCGGGATGTTGAGGCGCATGGCGGCCATCAGCATGCCGGGGGTGATCTTGTCACAGTTGGAGATGCAGATCAGGGCGTCGGCGCAGTGCGCCTCGACCATGTACTCGACGGAGTCCGCGATCAGGTCGCGGGAGGGCAGTGAGTACAGCATGCCGCCGTGGCCCATGGCGATGCCGTCGTCGACCGCGATGGTGTTGAACTCGCGGGGGACGGCGCCGGCGGCGCGGATGGCGTCGGAGACGATCCGGCCGACGGGGGCCAGGTGGGTGTGGCCGGGGACGAACTCGGTGAAGGAGTTGGCGACGGCGATGATCGGCTTGCCGATGTCCTCGCTCGCTACGCCCGACGCGCGCATGAGCGCACGGGCGCCTGCCATGTTGCGGCCGTGGGTGACGGTGCGGGACCTCAGCTCGGGCATCGGGTTCACTCCCCATGAGTGCGGTGGTGCTGGCGCGCCGCCGCGACTGTGGATATGGCTCGGTTACGAGGCTACGCCCCTGGCCCGGGATACGGACAGCGCGTCCGGATGCCGGGACGGGCGGGTCAGCCCTCGGTCAGGTACCGCTGGAGGGTGGGGGCCACCAGCTCGATGATGTGGTCCGGGTCGGCGGAGGCCAGCGGCTCGACCTGGACGACGTAGCGCAGGACCGCGATGCCGACCATGTGGGAGGCGGCGAGCTCGGCCCGGAAGGTGGGGTCGGGGACGTTCAGCTCGTCGGCGACCCGCTCCAGCAGGCGGCGCAGGACAAGGTCGCGCAGCACCCTGGCCGCGGCCTCGTGGGTGAGGGCCGAGCGGATCACCGCGAGGAGCGGGGCGCGGGTGACGGGGTTCTCCCAGATGCCGAGGAAGGAGCGGACCAGGCGCTCGCCGATGCCGTCGGGCCCGGCGCCGAGGATCTGCGGGACCAGGAGCGCGGGCTCCAGGCTCACTTCGATGGCGTCGGCGAACAGCTCGTCCTTGCTGCCGAAGTAGTGGTGGATCAGGGAGGGGTCCACACCTGCGGTCTTGGCGATCCCGCGCAGGGAGGTCTTGTCGTAGCCGCGTGCGGCGAACTCGGAGCGGGCGGCGAGGCGGATCCGCTCCATGGCGCCGGGGCCGGTGTCGGCCTCGTCCTGGCGGGGGCGGCCGGGGCCGCGGCGGCGGGGGGTCGGGGTGTCGTCGGTGCGCGGGGTCATCGGGCGGTCACGTCCCGGCCGGTGCTCGCCGCCAGGTGCAGCCGGGTGAAGGCCAGCGCCTCGGCGAGGTCGGCCTCGCGCTCCGCGGAGGACATGGCCCGGCGGGTGTTGACCTCGATGACGACGTGGCCGTCGAAGGAGTTAGCGGCGAGGCGTTCCAGCAGCTCGGCGCAGGGCTGGGAGCCGCGGCCGGGGACGAGGTGCTCGTCCTTGGCGGAGCCGTTGCCGTCGGCGAGGTGCACGTGCGCGAGGCGGTCGCCCATGCGGTCGACCATCTCCATGGCGTTCGTACGGGCGGTGGCGGTGTGGGACAGGTCGACGGTGAAGTGCCGGTAGTCGTCCTTGGTGACGTCCCACTCGGGGGCGTACGCGAGCATCTCGCGGTCGCGGTAGCGCCAGGGGTACATGTTCTCCACGGCGAACCGGACGTCCGTCTCGTCGGCCATCCGTGCGATGCCGGTGACGAAGTCCCGGGCGTACTGGCGCTGCCAGCGAAAGGGCGGGTGCACGACGACGGTGCTCGCGCCGAGGCGTTCGGCGGCGGACCGGGCCCGCTGGAGCTTGGTCCACGGGTCGGTGGACCAGACGCGCTGGGTGATCAGGAGGCAGGGGGCGTGGACGGCCAGGACGGGGATGCCGTGGGCGTCGGAGAGGCGGCGCAGGGCCTCGATGTCCTGGCTGACCGGGTCCGTCCAGACCATGACCTCGACGCCGTCGTAGCCGAGGCGCGCGGCGATCTCGAAGGCGGTCGCCGTCGACTCCGGGTAGACGGAGGCGGTGGAGAGGGCGACTTTCGCGGTCGGAATGCGGACGGGTTCTGCCACGGGGACAGGGTACCGAGGGCCCGGCCGGCCGGGAGGGCTCCCCTCCGGGCCGTGGCGCACGCCTTCGGCCCGCCGCTCCGCCTCTCCGGGGGCGGGGGCCGAGGGCGTCAGGGGTCAGACATCAGGCGTCAGACGGGGAGGTGGTCCAGGCGGCGGAGGATGACGCCCTCGCGCAGGGCCCAGGGGCAGATCTCCAGGTCGTCGACCCCGAAGAGGTCCATCGCGCCCTCGGCGACCAGCGCCCCGGCCAACAGCTGGGCGGCCCGGCCCTCCGAGACCCCCGGCAGCGTGGACCGCTGCGCGACCGTCATCTCCGAGAGCTTCGGCACCCACTCCTCCAGGGCCTTGCGGGTCAGGTCCCGCTGTACGTAGAGGCCCTCCGTCGAGCGGGCCGCGCCCGCGATGCGGGCCAGCTGCTTGAACGTCTTCGAGGTGGCGACGACGTGGTCCGGCGCCCCGAAGCGGCTGAACTCGCGCACGGTGCGGGCGATCTGGGCCCGCACGTGCCGGCGCAGCGCGCGGATGTCGGCCGGGTCCGGCGGGTCGCCCGGGAGCCAGGTGGAGGTGAGGCGGCCGGCGCCGAGCGGCAGGGAAACGGCCGCGTCCGGGTCCTCGTCGATGCCGTACGCGATCTCCAGCGAGCCGCCGCCGATGTCGAGGACCAGCAGCTTGCCCGCCGACCAGCCGAACCAGCGGCGGACGGCGAGGAAGGTCAGCCGGGCCTCGTCGTCGCCGCTGAGGATCGGCAGGTCGACGCCGGTGTCGGCCTTGACCCGGGCGAGGACCTCATCGGCGTTGGTGGCTTCCCGTACGGCGCTGGTCGCGAACGGCAGCACGTCCTCGCAGCCCTTGTCCTCGGCGGCCTGCACGGCGCCGCCGATCACCGTCACGAGGCGCTCGATGCCGTCGGGGGTGACCGCGCCGCTGTCGTCGAGCAGCTGGGCCAGCCGCAGTTCCACCTTGTGCGAATGTGCGGGCTGCGGGCGCGCGCCGGGGTGCGCGTCCACCACCAGCAGATGCACCGTGTTCGAACCCACGTCAAGGACACCGAGTCTCATACGAGGAAACGCTACTGTGCGGCGGGAGTACGGGCGGCTCTAGGGGCGCTTAGGCTTGGGTTTGTGCCACATACGAAGAAGGCCGACAAGTCCAAGAACAAGACGAAGGTCAGGCCGAAGCCCCAGGTCAAGGCCGCCGCTACGGCCGCCTCCGCTGCGCCCGCCGACGACGAGAAGGGCCTGGACTTCCCCCGGGCCTGGGTGGAGTTCCCCGACCCCGCCGACGACGAGCAGGTCTTCCGCTGCGACCTGACCTGGCTGACGTCCCGCTGGACGTGCATCTTCGGCAGCGGCTGCCAGGGCATCCAGGCGGGCCGGGCCAGCGACGGCTGCTGCACGCTGGGCGCGCACTTCTCCGACGAGGACGACGAGAAGCGGGTCGCCGAGCACGTGGCGCGCCTCTCCCCGGAGCTGTGGCAGTTCCACGACGTGGGCACCGAATCCGGGTGGGTGCAGAAGGACGAGGACGGCGAGCGGCAGACCCGCCGGTGGGAGGGTGCCTGCATCTTCCTGAACCGGCCCGGCTTCCCGGCCGGCGCCGGCTGCTCCCTGCACATCCTGGCGCTGCGCGAAGGACGCGAGCCGCTGGAGACCAAGCCGGACGTGTGCTGGCAGCTGCCGATCCGGCGGACGTACGAGTGGATCGACCGGCCCGACGACACCCGGGTGCTCCAGGTGTCGATCGGCGAGTACGACCGGCGCGGCTGGGGTCCGGGCGGGCACGACCTGCACTGGTGGTGCACCTCGGCGACGTCCGCGCACGGCGCGGGTGAGCCGGTCTACGTGACGTACCGGGCGGAGCTGACGGAACTGATGGGGAAAGAGGGGTACGCGGAACTCGTGAAGCACTGCGAGGCGCGGCTGGCGTCCCTGCTGCCGATGGCCCCGCACCCCGCCGACCCGGTGTAGGCCGGGGCCGGCGGAGCGGGGCACCCGGACCGGGCGCCCGGACCGGGCCCGGGCTGGGCCGCGCCGGGGCGGGGGCGGTCAGTGGGCGCGGGGCGGCTCGTCCTCGCCCTGTCCGGTTTCGGGGCGGCGGAGCTGCTCCTTGAGCTTTTCCTGGGCCGTGTCGACGTGGCGGGCGTACTTGCCCCGGGTCTTCTGGTCGACGAAGTCGCCGGCCCTGTCGACGCCCTGTGCGGCCTGGCCCTCGTGGCCCTTCAGCATCTGCTTGATCTTGTCGATCATGCTCATTCCGGCCTCCTCGGCCTCGGGGTCCGAACCCATCCAGGGTCTCCGGCGTGATCCTTCCGTGCATCTCGGGGACGGGCGGTCCGCCCGGTTCACGGGGAGGGGTCAACGGGTGTGCCGGGGGCCGGGGGAACCGTTCCGCCGGGGCCGGAGCCGGACCCGGGCGCGCTCGGGGTCGGCGTCGGCGCGGGCGTCGGGGTCCCTGCCGGGTCGGGCGTGGGAGTGGGGGTGGGGGTCGGCGTCGGCGTCGGCGTGGGAGTCGGCGTCGGGGTGGGGACGGGCCGGCCGGCGCCCCGGATGGAGACCACGGTCCCGCCCGGCTCCACGGCGACCCGGGCCGCCCAGGGGCCCGCGGGCTCGGTGGCCGGGTCGACGGTGATGTGCAGGGTGACCGATTCTCCGGGGGCCAGGGTGCCCGCGGTCCGGCTCGCCCGCAGCCAGGGCGCGTCGGACCGGAGCTGCCAGTCCACCGGGGCCCCGCCGGACGCGGTGAGGGTGAGCACGGTGGTCCCGCCGTCCGGGACGGCGGCGACGGTGATCCGGCCGGGAGCTCCCGGCCCGCCGGGGGCGGCGGGCGGCCCGGTGCTGATCACCGCGACGGAGACGTCCCGCTCCGGGCCGCCCGGGGTGCCGGCGGCGAAGCCGGGGGCGCCGGTGGTGCGGGCTGCGAGGCCGGTTCCGGCGTTCTCGTACGCCCGCATCGGGCCGCCGCCCGGCAGGGGCGCCGGGATCTCGGACGTGCTCGCCGAGATCCGGCCGGAGTCGCCGCCCGCGGGCTCGCGGGGGCCGGGCGTGGCCCGGTACGCCGCCCAGAGCGCCAGGACCGGCGCCGCGACGACGGTGGCGACGACGGTGGTGGTCACCGCGCGGGCGCGCAGCCGGTCGCGGCGGGCGGCCCGGTCCCGGGGGTCCACGGGGAAGCCGGTGCGGTTGAAGCGGGGGGCGGCGGGGTGGCGGCCGCGGGCGGTGCGTTGCATGGCCGCGTGGACGGCGGGGCGGGGCGCCTGGACGAGGGGGAGGGCGGCGTCGATGCCGCAGGAGCCGGGCCAGGGGGCGGCCGCGCCCACGCGTTCGGCGGCGCGACGGCAGCGGGGGCAGTCGTCGACGTGGCGGACGAGCTCGGTGCGCAGGGTGGTGGACAGCAGGAGCTGTCCCTCGCCGGTGAGCCGGGACACCGACGGGCAGCCTCCGGTCTCGACGGCGGCGAGGGCGGCGCGGGTGCGTTCGACCTCGCAGGCGGCGCCGGCGAGCAGCTCGCGGGCGGTGGCGGGGGGCGTACCGAGGACGGCGGCGAGTTCGGGGACGCCGAGCCGGTGGCGGACGGTGAGTTCGAGGGCCTCGCGCTGTTCGGGTGTGGTGCCGGCGGCCTCGGGCCAGGCGAGGCGGGCGAGCTCGGTGCGCCGGTGCGCGTGCGCGTCGAGGGAGCGGTGCGCCTCCGGCTCGTGCCCGGCTCCGGTGTGCTCCGGCGTGCGCCGGGCGGAGTGCGCCCCCGGGCGGCCCCGGCGCTGCTCGGTCATGCGGCGTACGCAGGCCCAGCGGGCGAGGGCGTACAGCCACGCCCGGCGGTCGCCCTCGTCGGGACAGCGGCCGGGGTGCCGCTCGGCGACGGCGAGGACCTCGGCGAGCACGTCGGTGGCGGTGTCGTGGTCGCACAGGACCGACAGGCAGTACGTGAACAGGCCGTCCAGGTACGGCTCGTGCCGGAACGGCGGCGGCTGCTCTGCGGCGGACCCCTCACGGGGCGTGCGCCCGTGCGCCGGTTGTGCGCCGGTGCGCCCGGCGGGGCTCTCCTGGTTGCTGCTGTCCACCCTCGCGAAGGTAGGCGGCCGCCCGCCGGGGCCCGTGAAGCCTTGAGCTGTTTTAGCCCTTACGGGTGAAGAGATCGAACAGGCGCTGACCGCGGCCCTGACGCCGGGTGCTGACCGGGCCGTCGGCCGGGGCCGACGGCCGGGGCTGTCGGCGGGGGCGGCTACCGTGGGCGGCATGGCTGCCCGTACATCCCGCTCATCCGCCAAGGACCGGCCCTCCTACCGCTGCACCGAATGCGGCTGGACCACCGCGAAGTGGCTCGGCCGCTGCCCCGAATGCCAGGCCTGGGGCACCGTCGAGGAGATGGGCGCGCCCGCCGTGCGGACCACCGCGGCCGGCCGCGTCACGGCGGCTGCGCTCCCGATCGCGCAGGTCGACGGCCGGACGGCGACCGCCCGCAGCACGGGCGTCGACGAGCTGGACCGGGTCCTCGGCGGCGGGCTGGTGCCCGGGGCCGTGGTCCTGTTGGCCGGCGAGCCGGGTGTCGGCAAGTCCACGCTGCTGCTGGACGTCGCCGCCAAGGCGGCCAGTGCGACCCACCGCACCCTGTACGTCACCGGCGAGGAGTCGGCGAGCCAGGTGCGGCTGCGTGCCGACCGGATCGGGGCCCTCAACGACCACCTGTACCTGGCGGCCGAGACCGACCTGTCGGCCGTGCTGGGCCACCTCGACGCCGTGCAGCCCTCGTTGCTGATCCTGGACTCCGTACAGACCGTGGCCTCCCCCGAGATCGACGGCGCACCCGGCGGCATGGCCCAGGTGCGGGAGGTCGCCGGGGCGCTGATCCGGGCGTCCAAGGAGCGCGGGATGGCGACGCTGCTGGTCGGGCACGTCACCAAGGACGGCGCGATCGCCGGTCCGCGGCTGCTGGAGCACCTGGTGGACGTGGTGCTCGGGTTCGAGGGCGACCGGCACGCCAGGCTGCGCCTGGTCCGCGGTGTGAAGAACCGGTACGGGGCCACCGACGAGGTGGGCTGCTTCGAACTGCACGACGAGGGGATCACCGGGCTCGCCGACCCCAGCGGGCTGTTCCTGACCCGGCGGGCGGAGGCCGTCCCCGGTACCTGCCTGACGGTGACCCTGGAGGGCAAGCGGCCACTGGTCGCCGAGGTGCAGGCGCTGACCGTGGACTCGCAGATCCCCTCGCCGCGGCGGACCACGTCGGGCCTGGAGACCTCCCGGGTGTCGATGATGCTGGCGGTGCTGGAGCAGCGCGGCCGGATCACCGCGCTCGGCAAGCGCGACATCTACAGCGCCACCGTGGGCGGGGTGAAGCTCACCGAACCGGCCGCCGACCTGGCCATCGCACTGGCGCTGGCCTCCGCCGCGAGCGACGTCCCGCTGCCGAAGAACCTGGTGGCGATCGGGGAGGTCGGCCTCGCCGGCGAGGTGCGGCGGGTGACCGGCGTGCAGCGGCGCCTGGCCGAGGCGCACCGGCTCGGTTTCACGCACGCGCTGGTGCCGGTCGATCCGGGGAAGGTTCCCGCGGGGATGAAGGTGACGGAGGTCGCCGACATGGGTGACGCGCTGCGGGTGCTGCCCCGCCGGCGGTCCCGTGAGACGGCCCGTGAGACGGCCCGTGATACGGCCCGCGAGACGGCCCGCGAGTAGCCTCCGGGCGGCGCGCGGCCCGGCCGGTACGGGGTGCCCGCGCGGGTGCACCTTGCCAAGCCACGGCGGGCGCGGAGTGCGCGCCGGTAGACTTTGTGCTGGTCCGCCCGGCCCACGCAGGCGGCGCAACCCGCGACCGGAGGAGTGCAGTGGCAGCCAAGGACGGGGCAGCAGCATCCGGGAAGTCGGGCGCGAGCTCCAAGCAGGAATCCATGATGCGTGCCTCGCTGAGCGCGGTCGCACCTGGTCAGCCCCTGCGCGACGGCCTGGAGCGGATCGTCCGCGGCAACACCGGCGGCCTCATCGTCCTCGGGATGGACAAGACCGTCGAGGCGATGTGCACGGGCGGTTTCGTGCTGGACGTGGAGTTCACCGCGACCCGGCTGCGCGAGCTGTGCAAGCTGGACGGCGCGCTCATCCTGGACAAGGACCTGACGAAGATCCTGCGGGCCGGTGTGCAGCTTGTTCCGGACGCGTCGATCCCGACCGAGGAGACCGGCACCCGGCACCGCACGGCGGACCGCGTCTCGAAGCAGTGCGGATTCCCCGTCGTGTCCGTCTCCCAGTCGATGCGGCTGATCGCCCTGTACGTGAACGGTGAGCGCCGCGTCCTGGAGGAGTCGGGGGCGATCCTGTCCCGGGCGAACCAGGCGCTGGCGACGCTGGAGCGGTACAAGCTGCGGCTGGACGAGGTCGCGGGGACGCTGTCGGCGCTGGAGATCGAGGATCTGGTCACGGTGCGCGACGTGACGGCGGTCGCGCAGCGGCTGGAAATGGTTCGCCGGATCGCGACGGAAATCGCGGAATACGTGGTCGAGCTGGGCACCGACGGGCGGCTGCTGTCGCTGCAGCTGGACGAGCTGACGGTCGGGATCGAGCAGGAGCGCGAGCTCGTGATCCGCGACTACGTGCCGGAGCCGACGGCCAAGCGGTCGCGGACGGTGGAGGAGGCGCTGCCGGCGCTGGACGCCCTGACCCATCCGGAGCTGCTGGAGCTGGGCAACGTGGCGAGGGCGCTGGGGTACACCGGCTCGCCGGAGACCCTGGATTCGGCGGTGTCTCCGCGGGGCTACCGGCTGCTGGCGAAGGTGCCCCGGCTGCCGGGGGCGATCATCGAGCGGCTGGTGGAGCACTTCGGCGGATTGCAGAAGCTGCTGGCGGCAAGCGTCGACGACCTGCAGACCGTCGACGGGGTGGGCGAGGCCCGTGCCCGGAGCGTCCGCGAGGGGCTGTCCCGGTTGGCGGAGTCCTCGATCCTGGAGCGGTACGTCTGAGGCGGCGGGTAGACGGTGGGTGAAGGGGTGGGGGGGGGGCCCGGGGGGCCCGCCCCCCCCCAACCCAGTGTAAGAGAGCGCCCCCCCCCCCCCCCC
>NZ_JBHWJJ010000157.1:0-17856 GCF_042732005.1 Streptomyces sp. NPDC059851
GTCCTGGCCAGGACCGGGGCGACCGGCGGTCGGTGGTCGGTGGTCGGGCGCCGCGGTGACGGGCGGGGGTGAGCGCCGTGCGCGGCGGCGGTCCGGGGTGGCGGCGCCCGTGGCGGTGCGTGCTGTGCGTGGCCGGGTGCGCGGCACGGTCGGTCCGGGGCCCGCGGGTCGCGTACGCCGTCAGTGTCCGCGCGCACCCGCGCGGCGCCGGACCGCGTACACGGTGCCTGCCGTGGCGGCGAGGAAGAGGCCCGCGCCCGCGGCGACCGCCCTGGGGTCCAGCCCGGCCACGCTGCCGCCCAACCCGCCCCGGACGCCGCGGGCGGGGCTCTGCGCGAACCTGGGCACGGCGAAGGCCGTGTCCGTGTCCGTGGTCGTGGTCGTCGTCGTGGTCGTGAACGTGGAGCTCGTCGTGGGCCGGCTGCTGCCGCCGGTGATCGTGAGGTCGGCCGAACCGTTCTCGCCGCTGCACGTGAAGGTGACCGAATAGACGGCCCC
Organism: Streptomyces sp. NPDC059851; assembly: GCF_042732005.1. Taxonomy (NCBI): domain Bacteria; kingdom Bacillati; phylum Actinomycetota; class Actinomycetes; order Kitasatosporales; family Streptomycetaceae; genus Streptomyces; species Streptomyces sp. NPDC059851. The sequence goes on from NZ_JBHWJJ010000157.1 coordinate 499, forward strand.
GCGGCGGGCGTCGCGGTCAACCGTCACCCGGGCCGTCCTGCCGCGCTCGATGGTCACGGTGTCGAAGACCCCGGACGAGGCGGTGGCGGAGGCGGCGCCGCAGCCGCTGACGGAGAGCGTCACCTGGCCGCCCGGGGCGACCGTGGAGGGAGTGACGGCGAAGCCGAACGAGGTGACCGGCTGGGCCCCGGTCGCCCCCGCACCGGGCGCGCCGAGGACGCCGAGCGCGAGTACGGCGCCCGCGGCGCCGGCGCTGAGCAGGGCAGTGGCGGAGGTACGTATCGCACCCATGATTGGTTCTCCGGATCCCGAGGAGCAGCCGCGGAACCGTTTCCGCACGGGGAAGGGGATGCACCTCGACGCTCGCCACGCTAGGCGCGGGCGGGGTGACCCGCGATCAGGAGCGGGCGAATGGGGCACAGCGGTGGGCCGAACCGGGGAAGGAGGGCCCCTCCCCGGTTTGCCGGCCCGGTTTGCCGGCCCGGTCAGCCGGCCCGGTCAGCCGTCCAGGTCCAGGTGCGGGAACTGGGTGAGGAACGGCTCCGCGGTGGCCGCGATGCCGCGCCCGAACGGTGCGTCGAAGTCCCAGATCAGGAACAACAGGAACGCGATCAGCGCACTGAACAGGCCCGCCAGCAGCAACTCCCGGAACGAGCGCCGGATCTGCAGCGTGAAGATCAGGCCCACGGTCACCAGCGCCCCGGTGATCAGGCCGAACCAGACCACCCCCGGCATGGTGGCCCCCGCACTGCCGGCCCGTGAGCTGCGGGCGTCGTCGACCAGTGCCACCTGGTCCACCAGCGGCTGGTAGGCCTGCCCCTCGTGGTCGGTCTGGGGCTCGTAGTCGGTCACGTCCCGGCGGATACGTTCCAGCAGCTCCCCGCCGCGGTCCGTGAGGGTGCCGTGCTCGGCCATCTGCTTCCATTCGGTGTCCACCACGTGGGACACGTACGCGTCGACATCGGCCCGGATCTTCTTGCGCACCTCGGCCGGGTAGACCTCGGAGCGGATGCTGATCTCGTGCAGGGCCTGCGCTTCCTGACGCACGTACTCCTGGGCGGCTCCACGGCCCTCCCAGACGCCCGCGATGGCCAGGCCCAGCACGATGGCGTAGATCACGCCGATCATCATCGTCATGTACTCGATGACGTCCGGGGTCTCGCTGGGATCGTCGTCGTCGCCGATCCGCCGGTGGTTGATGAAGACGATGGCCAGCACCACGGCGCAGGCCGCTGCCATCGCGATGGTCAGGACGAGCCATTCCGACAAGGCGACTCCCAGGGGGACACGGGTGGACGGGGCCGGGGTCTAGCGCGGGCGCAGTGCGGCCATCGCGAGCACCGCGGGGGCCGCGGTCATGAGCGTGAAGGTCACCGGTGAGACGTGGCGCTCCACCGGCTTGGGTGCCGGAGCCCGGTAGACGGGCCTGGCCACGGCCTTCTTCGGCGGCGGCGCGGGCGGTGACGAGGGCGGGGGCGGGGGTGGTGGGGGAACCGCCGGGGCCGCGTACTGCTTCGGCGGGGCCGGCGGCGGTTTCGGCGCAGCGGGTTCGGGCGGCCGGGGCGCCGGGGGCGCGGGTTCGGGAGGCGGCGGTGGGGTGGGCGTGGGCTTCGGGGCGGGCGGGGGCGTCGGCTTCGGCGGTGGGGTCGGCTTCGTCGTGGGCTTGGGGGTCGGCTTCGGGGCCGGCGCGGGAGGGCAGGGCGGGGGAGGCGGCGGGCAGTGGTGCCGTCCGTGGCCCTTCCCGCGGGCCTTCTCGTGGCCCTTTCCGCGGCCCTTTCCGTGGCCGCCGCCGTGGCCGGCTCCCTGTCGTTCCGCGCGGCTGTCTGACGGACCGTCGCCGTGATGTGCGCCACCCCGGACGCCGGCGACCGCCCCGGTGCCGGCGACCGCGACCAGCCTGACGGCCCCGGTGCCGTCGCCGGCCCGGATCGTCGCGTATGCGCAGCTATCAGCCACGGCCGGGGTGGCGGACAAGGCCGCCCACACCAGGGCCGGGGCCACCAGCAGGTGCCTGGCAGAGGCTCTGTTCACGCCGGGATCATGGGCTGGGGTGCACCCGCGCACGCGGGGCTCGGCCCTGGTTCGCCTGAACGGGTGGCGTGGGGACCGTAGAGGTTTGAGCCACGAAACGATGCGACCCGGTCGCGAGCTCGTCCCTACTCATAAGAGACTTGTCGGTTTCGGTCATTCGTGGCGGCGGGGGCCGCAGGGGTCTTTGGTGTGTGATGAAGAACGGATCACCAATTTCCGCTTTTGCTCGCTCCCTTGGGCAATGATCAGTACATTCGGCTCGGACAGGTGTCCGACCCCGGACGACCGCCACGGACTACGGCTTGGAGACCGCGATGGAGCGCCCCGCCTGGGCCCCGCCAGGGATCGACATATCGGTGCCGAGCGTGTCCCGGATCTACGATTACTACCTGGGCGGCTCGCACAATTTCGAGGTCGACCGCCGGGCCGCCCGCCGCGCCATGGAATTCACCCCGGGCCTGCCCAAGATCATGCAGGCGAACCGGGCGTTCATGCGCCGCGCCGTCCGCTACGCCGTCGACCAGGGCGTCACCCAGTTCCTCGACATCGGCTCCGGCATCCCCACCTTCGGCAACGTCCACGAGGTCGCGCAGGAAGCCAGCCCCGGGGCACGCGTCGTCTACGTCGACCACGACCCCGTGGCCGTCGCGCACAGCAACGCCGTGCTCGCCGACAACGACCGCGCCGGGGTCGTGCCCGCCGACCTGCGCAAGCCGCAGGACATCCTGGGCTCCTCCGAGGTCGCCCGGCTTCTGGATCTGGAACGCCCCGTCGCCCTGCTCCTGGTCGCCGTCCTGCACTTCCTGGAGGACGCCGACGACCCGTACGCCGCCGTCGCCGAGCTGCGCGACGCCCTGCCCTCCGGCAGCCTGCTGGTCCTCACCCACGCGTCCTACGAGGGGCTGCCGCTGCCGGAGGACACCGCCAGCGGGATGGTCGACGTCTACCGGGACATCCGCAGCCCCCTCGCGATGCGCAGCCGCGAGCAGGTCCTCCGCTTCTTCGACGGGTTCGAACTGGTCGACCCCGGCCTCGTGTCGATGCCGAACTGGCAGCCCGACGGCCTCGCCGCTCCACAGGACGGAGAGATGCCGGAGGACCCGTACGCGTTCGCCGGCTTCGGCGGAGTGGGACGCAAGGCGTGAGATCCCCGGCCGCGGTGCCTCCCGGCACACCGACCCCGAAGAACGCGCATTCCGCGCAGGGCGCACCCCTTGAGGGTCCGCCCGCCGGCCCGCCGACCACCCCGGCGGGCCCCGCCGTGCTGCGCAGCGGGCTGGAGGACCGGGTCGGGCGGTTCGCCACGATCTGGGGCCGCGCCATCTTCCCGTTCACGGCGACCTCGCTGACCCGCGTCGAGTTCGAGCAGCACCTGGTTCCCCTCACCCGGACGCTCACCGAGGCCCTGCACGCCCGGCCCTTCGACGCGGCCGTCGCCCAGCAGGTCGGGGCCGATCTCGTCGCCGTGCACTGCACCGACCCGGAGGCGCTGGCCGGCACCCTGGGCGTGGTCGAGTCGTACCTCGTGCTCTACTGCGGTCCCGACGGCGTGGGCGTGGAGGGCGCCGAGGAATACCGGTCCCGGTGCGCCCGGCTCCAGCACCAGATCGCGGCGGGATTCGCCCGGGCCCTGCGCGAGCGCACCCTCAAGGAGCAGGAAGCCATCGCCCGCTCCGCGCTGACCGCCCGCGTCGACGCCCAGCAGGCCCTGCACGCGAGCGAAGAGCGCTTCCGGGCCGTCTTCGAGGGCGCGGCCATCGGCATCGGCATCGCCGACCTGGAAGGCAACGTCCTGGAGGTCAACGACGCGCTGCTGCAGATGTTCGGAGGCATGGGCGGGCACGTCCGCGGCCGCAACGTCAGCGAGTGGGGGCACCCCGACGACGCCCCGGCGGTGTGGCGGATGTACGGCGAGCTCGTGCGCGGCGAACGCGAGAGCTACCGGGTGGAGAAGCCGTACTACCGGCACGACGGAACCGTCCTGTGGACCAATCTGACGGTGTCGCTGCTGCGTGACGCCGACGGCACCCCGCAGTACCAGCTGGCGCTGATGGAGGACACCACCGAACGCCGGCTGCTCAACCTCCGGCTGCGCTACGAGGCCACCCACGACGCCCTGACCGGCCTGCCCAACCGGACCCTGTTCTTCGAGCGGCTGGAGAAGGCCCTGTCCGGGGTGGGCGGCAGCCGTTTCGGGCTCTGCTACCTCGACCTCGACGGCTTCAAAGCGGTCAACGACAGCCTCGGCCACTCGGCGGGCGACCGGCTGCTGGTGGAGGTCGCCGACCGGCTGCAGAGCTGCGTCACCAGTCAGGGCGAGGTCGTGGCCCGGCTCGGCGGCGACGAGTTCGTGGCGCTGACCACCGGCCCGGACACCGAGGAGAAGGTGACCGAGCTCGCCGTCCGCATCCTGTCCGCCCTGTCGGCGCCGATCCGCATCGAGGGCCGGGAGCTGTCGGTGCGCGGAAGCATCGGCATCGTGGAGGGCCCGGCGGGGGAGCGCACCTCGGCCGAGGTGCTGCGCAGTGCCGACATCACCATGTACCGGGCGAAGGCGGCCGGCGGCAGCCGCTTCGAGTTCGCCGACGCGGAGGCCGACGCCCGCGCCATCACCCGGCACGGCTTGACCAACGCCCTGCCCGCGGCGCTGGAGCGCGGCGAATTCTTCATCGAGTACCAGCCGCTGGTCCACATGCACGACGGCAGCGTGCGCGGCGCCGAGGCGCTGGTGCGCTGGGAGCACCCGCAGTACGGGGTCCTCGGCCCGGACCGGTTCATCCCGCTCGCCGAACGCACCGGGCTGATCGTGCCGCTCGGTCGCTGGGTCCTGGAGGAGTCCGTTCGCCAGGCCCGGACCTGGCAGCGTGAGCACGGCGGCTCGCCGCTGCGCGTCAACGTCAACCTCTCGCCGACCCAGCTGCAGCACCCGGGGCTGGTCGCGGACACCGTGGCGGTGCTGGAGAGCGCGGGCCTCGCACCCGGCGCACTGTGCCTGGAGGTCACCGAGTCCGCCCTGATCGGCGCCGATGACGAGCTCCTCGAACCCCTGCACCGGCTCGCCGAACTCGGCGTGGACATCGCGCTGGACGATTTCGGCACCGGCTACTCCAACCTGGCGAACCTGCGCCGCCTGCCGGTCAGCGTGCTGAAGCTGGACCGCTCCTTCACCAAGGGGATGCAGCAGCAGCCCGCCAACCCGGTCGACGTCAAAATCGTGGAAGGCATCGTCGCGCTGGCCCACAGCCTCGAACTGGCCGTCACCGTCGAGGGCGTCGAGACCGGCGCTCAGGCGGCCCAGCTGCGCGCCCTGGGCTGCGACACCGCGCAGGGCTGGTACTACGCCCGCCCGGGCGCCCCCGACCGCATCCACGCCCTCTCACTCTCCGACGCGGTGCCCACGCCCACCTGACCGCCCCGCCCCCGACCGGCCGGCCCGCCGGCGCGCTACGCGATCCCGGCCTCGGTCCCGCGGCCGGGGGTCCGCACCGCCTCGACGACCCGCTCGTAGCGCCGTGTGGTGTCGGCCAGTACCTCGGCCGCTACGGGCAGCCGCTCCGCCTGGTAGGCGTCGAGCACCTCCGGTCCGCCGGTCCCGGTGAGGGCGGACGCAAGCGTCCGAGCGAGGACCGCCGCGTCCTGGATGCCGGTGTTCATGCCGAGCCCGCCGGCTATCGGGTGGACGTGGGCCGCGTCGCCGGCGAGGAAGACCCGGCCCTCGCGCATGCGGGCGGCCATGCGGACGTTGATCCGCCAGGACGAGAGCCAGGTGGGGTCCGCCAGCCGGATGCCCGGCATCCGGGCGTGGCGGTCGAAGAGCCGCTGGAAGCCCTCCAGCGACGGCGGCAGCTGCTTGCCCTCCTCGTCCCTCTCCGGGGAGGCCTGGAGCTGGAAGACGTCCGTTCCCGGTATGGGGCAGAGCAGGATCCCGCCCTCCTGCGAGGTGAACCACTGGTGCCAGAACTCCCGGCTGAGTCCGGGCGCCCGCACGTCACCCAGCACCATCTCCTCCTCCTGTGCGGTGTGCCCTTCGAACGGGATTCCGAGGAGCTTGCGCGTGGTGCTGCCCCCGCCGTCGCAGCCGGCCAGGAACGCGGCCCGAATCACCCCGCCGTCCGCCAGTTCGGCGTCCACCCCGGCCGCGTCCTGCCGGATCCCGGCGAGCCGGGTTCCGTACTCGACGCGCACCCCGAGCTCGGCGAGCCGGTCGCGCAGCACCTCTTCGACCTGCCACTGCCCCACGAGCAGGCCGTCGCCGGGGGTGGGCGTATCGCGCACGTGGTCCCCGTCGAAGTACTTGCGCAGCACCAGCCCCTTCCTGCCGATCGCGGCCACGCGCCCGGCCACCCCGAGTTCGGCGAAGACCTCCAGGCTGCCGGGCAGGAGGCCCTTGCCGCGCGATTCGCGGTGCGGCTCCGCGCGCTGGTCCACGATCCGCACGCCGAGGCCGCGTCGGGCCAGATCGCAGGCGAGCGTGAGCCCCGTAGGGCCGGAGCCCGCGATGAGTACGTCGGTCATCGCGTCGGTCATCACGTCGTTCATCGGATGTCCTTCCGTCGTCGTTGTCTCAAGGAAAGCGGCCCGGAGAGAAAAAAGCAACCCGGTTACAAAATTTACCCGGTCACGAACGTGTGGTAGGGTCTGGTCATGGAGAACACGACGGGTCTGCGCGAGAACAAGAAGCTCCGCACGCGCCGCCAGCTGGCGGCGACGGCGCTGGAACTCTTCCTGGAGCGCGGCTTCGACGCGGTGTCGGTGGCGGACGTCGCCTCGGCGGCCGAGGTCTCCAAACCCACCCTGTTCCGGTACTTCCCGAGCAAGGAGGACCTGGTCCTCGACCGGTTCGCGGACCATCAGGACGAGGTCGCCCGCATCGTTCGAGACCGGCCCGCCGGTCAGACCCCGGTGGCCGCGGTGCGCGCGCACTTCGTGGCCGCCCTCGCCGAGCAGGACCCGATCACCGGCCTGTGTGACCACCCGGAAGTGGTGGCCTTCCAGCGGCTCCTCCACACCACCGCCAGCCTGGAATCCCGGCTGCACCACTACACGGCCCGCGAGGTCGAACTGCTCGCCGCCGTACTGGAGGAGGAATCGGTCCCGCCGCTCGCGGCGCGCCTGGCGGCGGCACATCTGGTGACGGTCCGGCACGAGCTGGGCCGGCAGAACTGGCAGCGGATCGCCGACGGCCTGAGCGCCGACGAGGCCCACCCCGCGGCCGTCGCCGACGCCGACCTGGCCTTCGGCATGCTGGCCGGCGGGCTCGACGAGGAGCTGCCCATATCCCGCTCCTGACGGCCGTCCGCCCCGGCCGGCGCCGTCGGCCCATGCGTCAGCCCAGCAGGAGGCGCTTGAGTTCGCGGGCCGCGCGCGGCGGAGCCACGTCCGTGCGGTGGGCCAGCGCGATCGTGCGGCGCAACGGAGCACCCTCCAGCGGAGTGCTGCGCAGCCCCGGCCCGGCATGGTCGACGACCATGGCCGGTACCACGGCCACACCGAGTCCCGCGCGCACGAAGCCCAGCACCGCGTCCATTTCGCCGCCCTCCACCGTGAACACCGGCTCGAAGCCCTCCGCCCGGCAAGCAGCCACGGTCAGGTCCCTCACGTCGTAGCCGTGGCGGAACATCACCATCGGCTCGTCCCGCAGACCCGACACCGTCAGCGGGCCGCCTCCCCCCGGCGGCGGAAGCCGTGCCGAGGAGACCACCACCAGGTCCTCCGTGAGCAGCTCCACCGTGTCCAGCGCCGGAGCCGAGGGCGGCAGGGGCAGCGCGATCAGAGCCAGGTCCAGGGCCCCGCGGGCGAGCTCACGCACCAGGTCAAGCGAACCGCTCTCCTCGATCAGCAGCTCGATCGCCGGATGCGCGGCGTGGAAGGCGCGCAGGACGTCCGGCAGCAAACCCGTGCACACGCTCGGGGTGGCCCCCAGTCGGACCCGTCCGCGCCGCAGCTGCGCCAGTTCCTGCACCTCCAGCCGCGCGGTGTCCGCGTCGGCCAGGATCCGCCGTGCCAGCGGCAGCAGCGCCTCCCCCGCATCGGTCAGCGTGATGTTGCCCCGGGCGCGGCTGAACAGCTCCGCTCCCAGCTCCCGTTCCAACGCCTTGATCTGCTGCGACAGCGACGGTTGGGCCACGTGCACCCGCTCCGCCGCCCGAGTGAAGTGCCGGGTCTCGGCGACCGCCACGAAGTACAGGAGCTGCTGGAACTGCATTGCCCCAGGCTATCCGCCTTCATAGGAGGTGCCTATCGATATCAGCACCATCATGTCTTGGACCTCTCGGGGCCCCGGTCCCTACCGTCTTGTGCCATGGCTCTGGCAACGCGGACGGGCCGACGGCCGTCCACCCCGCGCACGCTCTGGGAATCCACCGTCGGCAAGAAGGTCGTCATGGCGGTCTCCGGCCTGATCATGCTCGGCTACCTGGTCGTCCACATGATGGGCAACCTCAAGATCTTCTTCGGAGCGGATGAGTTCAACGCCTACGGACGCTGGCTGCGCCACATGGGTGAGCCCTTCCTGCACAGCCACTGGGGCCTGTGGGCGGCCCGCATCGTGCTGCTCGCCGCCGTCGTCGCCCACGCCGTGTCCGCCTACCAGCTCAGCCGCCGCGACATCAAGGCCCGCCCGGTGGCGTACGCCCACAAGCGCCGCCGCGCGAGCTACGCCACCCGCACCATGCGCTGGGGCGGCGTCATCCTGGGTCTGTTCATCGTCTGGCACGTCCTCGACCTCACCACGCTCACCGTCAACGAGCGCGCCTGGGCCGGTCACCCCTACGAGAACGTCCTCGCCACCTTCTCCACCTGGTACGGCAACACCATCTACATCACCGCGATGGCCGCCCTCGGCCTCCACGTCCGTCACGGCTTCTGGAGCGCCGCCCAGACCCTCGGCGCGGGCAGCGCCCGCCGCGACCGGACCCTGAAGGCCCTCGCCAACACCCTGGCCCTGCTCCTCTTCGCGGGGTTCGTCTCCGTCCCCGTCGCCGTCATGACCGGAGTGGTGAACTGACCGTGAACGACTACGCGCACTACACGACCGGCGAGCCCCTCGCCGACACCAAGGCCCCCGCCGGCCCCATCGCCGAACGCTGGGACCGCCGCCGCTTCGAGGCCAAGCTCGTCAACCCGGCCAACCGCCGCAGGCACACCGTCATCGTCGTCGGTACCGGCCTGGCCGGCGCCGCCGCCGGCGCCACACTCGCCGAACAGGGCTACCGCGTGGTCCAGTTCTGCTACTCCGACTCGCCGCGCCGTGCCCACTCCATCGCCGCCCAGGGCGGCATCAACGCCGCCAAGAACTACCGCAACGACGGCGACTCCATCCAGCGGCTCTTCTACGACACCGTCAAGGGCGGCGACTTCCGGGCCCGCGAGTCCAACGTCCACCGCCTCGCCCAAATATCCGTCGAGATCATCGATCAGTGCGTGGCCCAGGGCGTTCCCTTCGCCCGCGAGTACGGCGGCCTCCTCGACACCCGCTCCTTCGGCGGCGTCCAGGTGTCCCGCACCTTCTACGCCCGCGGCCAGACGGGCCAGCAGCTCCTCCTCGGCGCCTACCAGGCGCTGTCCCGGCAGATCGCCGCGGGCAACGTCGAGATGCACGCCCGCACGGAGATGCTGGACCTGCTCGTCGTCGACGGCCGGGCCCGCGGCATCGTCGCCCGCGACCTGGTCACCGGCGAGATCTCCACGTACCGGGGGGACGCCGTCGTCCTCGCCACCGGCGGCTACGGCAACGTCTTCTACCTCTCCACCAACGCCATGAACTCCAACGCGACCGCCGTCTGGCGGGCGCACCGCCGCGGCGCGTACTTCGCCAACCCCTGCTTCACCCAGATCCACCCCACCTGCATCCCCCGCACCGGCGACCACCAGTCCAAGCTCACACTGATGAGCGAGTCCCTGCGCAACGACGGCCGCATCTGGGTACCCAGGGCCAAGGGCGACACCCGCCCGCCCGCCGACATCCCCGAGGCGGAGCGCGACTACTACCTGGAGCGGATCTACCCCTCCTTCGGCAACCTCGTCCCCCGCGACATCGCCTCGCGCGCCGCCAAGAACGTCTGCGACGAGGGCCGCGGCGTCGGCCCCGGCGGCCAGGGCGTCTACCTCGACTTCGCCGACGCCATCCGCCGCATGGGCCGCGACAAGGTTGCCGAGAAGTACGGCAACCTCTTCGAGATGTACGAGCGGATCACCGCCGAGGACCCGTACGAGGTCCCGATGCGGATCTACCCCGCCGTGCACTACACGATGGGCGGCCTCTGGGTCGACTACGACCTCCAGACCACCGTTCCGGGCCTGTTCGCGATCGGCGAGGCCAACTTCTCCGACCACGGGGCGAACCGGCTCGGCGCCTCCGCCCTCATGCAGGGGCTCGGTGACGGCTACTTCGTCCTCCCCTCCACCATCAACGACTACCTGGCCCGCCATCCCCACCAGGACCCCGTCGATGACGGCCACCCCGAGGTCGCGGCCGCCGTCCGTGAGACCCGCGACCGCCTGGAGCGGCTGCTCGCCGTCGACGGTGACCGCACGCCCGACTCCTTCCACCGCGAGATCGGCGAGCTGATGTGGGAGTACTGCGGGATGGCGCGCAACGACGCCGGACTGCGCAAGGCCCTCACCAGGATCCCGCAGATCCGGGAGGAGTTCTGGCGGCGCATCAAGGTGCCCGGCAGCGGACAGGAGTTCAACCAGTCCCTGGAGAAGGCCAACCGCATCGTCGACTACCTCGAACTCGCCGAGCTGATGTGCCTCGACGCCCTCCACCGCACCGAGTCCTGCGGCGGCCACTTCCGCGAGGAGTCCCAAACCCCGGACGGCGAGGCCGCCCGCCGCGACGAGGAGTTCGGCTACGCGGCCGCCTGGCAGTTCCGCGGCACCGGAGCCCCACCCGTCCTCCACGAGGAAGCCCTCGTCTTCGAGTACGTCCACCCCACCCAGCGGAGCTACGCATGAGGCTCAACCTGCGCGTCTGGCGCCAGCAGAACCCCGACCGCCCCGGCGCCATGGTCACCTACGAGGTCGACGGCGTCTCCCGCGACATGTCCTTCCTAGAGATGCTCGACACCCTCAACGAGGACCTCATCCTGCGCGGCGAGGACCCCGTCGCCTTCGACCACGACTGTCGCGAGGGCATCTGCGGCGCCTGCAGCCTCGTCATCAACGGCGACGCCCACGGCCCCGAGCGCACCACCGCCTGCCAGCTGCACATGAGGTCCTTCAACGACGGCGACACCATCGACGTCGAACCATGGCGCGCCGCCGCCTTCCCCGTGGTCAAGGACCTCGTCGTGGACCGCAGCGCCTTCGACCGGATCATCCAGGCCGGCGGCTACATCACGGCCCCCACCGGCTCGGCCCCCGAGGCACACGCCACGGCCGTCCCCAAGGACGCCGCCGACCACGCGTTCGAGAACGCCGAGTGCATAGGCTGCGGCGCGTGCGTGGCGGCCTGCCCCAACGGCTCCGCCATGCTCTTCACCTCCGCCAAGATCAACCACCTCAATGTGCTGCCGCAGGGCTCGCCCGAGCGGGAGACCCGCGTCCTGGACATGGTGGCCGCGATGGACGAGGAGGGCTTCGGCGGCTGCACCCTGACCGGCGAGTGCGCCACGGCCTGCCCCAAGGGCATCCCGCTGCCGTCCATCGCCGCCATGAACCGGGAATGGCTCCGCGCCCTCGGTAGACGGGGCAAGACCGGGAGCTGACCCCTCCGGACCCCGCGGGTCGACGTTCCGCCGGTCAGCGCCCTACCGCTCGGCGCCCCGCGGGTCGGTGTCCCGCCCGGCCACGCCCCCGGCCTGCGCCGATCGGCTGACCCGCCCGGCCGATCCGATCCGCCGACCGGGCGCACGTGCCCGGGCACGACGTGCCGCACCCGCGACCGCTCCGGCACATGGGGAACAGTGGCCCCATGCCAGAAGCCCTCCGCGGGTCCGGGCCGCGACGCCGAACCGTGCTGGCCGCCACGCTCACCGCGCTCGCGACGGCCGGCTGCTCCGCGGAGGAACCGGACCGCCCCCCGGCCCCGGGCGCCGGCGGAGCCCCGGCCGAGGACGCGCTGGTGATGGTGATCCGGCACGCGGAAGAGCCGTACGCAGGAAGCCCCGGCGAGGACGATGCCGGCGAGGAGCGCCCCGGCTACCTCGCCGGACGCGGCCGGCGCAGGGCCGGGGAACTGTCCCGCCTCTTCACGCCGACCCGCAGCGCCCTGCTGCCCCGCCCCGCCGCCGTCTTCGCCGCCGGCGGTTCCGCGGCGCACGCCCGCTGCCGCCAGACCGTCGCCCCGCTGGCCGCCGCCCTGCACGCCCGCATCCGTACCGAATTCGCCGTCGGCGCCGAAGCCGCCCTGGCCGGCGCCGTGCTGGCCGCCCCCATGCCGGTGCTGGTCTGCTGGGAACCCCACGGCATCCCCCGCCTGATCCGCTCCCTCGGGGCGCACCAGGTGCTCGGCGTCCCCGCCGCCTGGCCCGACCGGCACGACCTGGTGTGGCTGTTCACCCGCAGCCGGGGCCGCTGGAGCTTCCGCGAGGTCCCGCAGCACCTCCTCCCCGGCGACGCCTAGCGGCCGCGCTCCCCGCCCTCATGCCGAACCCAGCGCCCGGGCCAGATAGCCCGCCGTGCGGCCCTGCCCCGCGCGTGCGACCTGCTGCGGCGTGCCCGCCGCCACGATCCGGCCGCCGTCCGCACCGCCGCCGGGCCCCAGGTCCACCACCCAGTCCGCGCCCGCGACCACGTCCATGTCGTGCTCGACGACCACCACCGAATGGCCGGCGTCCACCAGCCCGTGCAACTGCCGCAGCAGCACCCGCACATCGGCCGGGTGCAGTCCGGTCGTCGGCTCGTCCAGCAGGTACAGGGTGTGGTCGCGGCGCTGCCGCTGGAGCTCCGTCGCCAGCTTGATCCGCTGGGCCTCACCGCCCGACAGCTCGGTCGCCGGCTGCCCCAGCCGCAGGTAGCCCAGCCCGATCTCCTCCAACGCCCGCAGACTCCGCGCCGCCGCCGGGACCCCGGCGAAGAACACGGCCGCGGACTCCACCGTCAGCGCCAGCACCTCCGCGATGTTCAACCCCTCGTACCGCACCCGGAGCGTCTCGGCGTCGTACCGCGCGCCCCCGCAATCCGGGCACGGGGCGTACGTACTGGGCAGGAACAGCAGCTCCACCGACACGAAGCCCTCACCCTGGCAGGTCTCGCACCGGCCGCCCGCCACGTTGAAGGAGAACCGGCCCGCCTTCCAGCCGTGCGCCCGCGCCTCCGGAGCGGCCGTGAACAGTCGGCGCACCACGTCGAAGAGCCCGGTGTACGTGGCCAGGTTGGACCGCGGGGTGCGGCCGATCGGCTTCTGGTCCACCTCCACCAGGCGCCGCACGGGGAAGTCCGGCTCGGCGAGCCGCTCGCCGACCTCCCGGGCGAGCACCTGCCCCACCAGCGTCGACTTGCCCGACCCGGACACCCCGGTGACCGCCGTGAACACCCCGAGCGGGAACTCCACGTCGATAGCCCGCAGGTTGTGCCGGTCAACGCGCTCCAGCCGAACGGCTCCGGTCGGCTCCCGCCCCTCGCGCCCCTCCCGTCCGTCCCGCCCCTCGCGTGCAGGCCCCTCGCCGCCGCCGCCGAAGAGGTACCGCGCCGTGGCCGACTCCGATACGTCGGCCAGCTCGTGCGGCGGACCGCTGTGCAGCACCCGCCCGCCGTGCTCACCGGCCCGCGGACCCACGTCCACCAGCCAGTCCGCGTGCCGCACCACGTCCAGGTGGTGCTCCACCACGAACACCGTGTTCCCCGCCGCCTTGAGCCGGTCGAGTACGTCGAGCAGCGCCTCGGTGTCGGCCGGGTGCAGCCCCGCCGACGGCTCGTCCAGCACGTACACCACGCCGAACAGCCCCGACCGCAGCTGTGTCGCCAGCCGCAGCCGCTGCAACTCGCCCGCCGACAGGGTCGGCGCGGTGCGGTCCAGGCTCAGGTAGCCGAGGCCCAGCTCGACGACGGGGCCGATCCGGGACCGGAGGTCCTCGGCGAGCACCCGAGCAGCCTCCCCGCCCTCCCCGCCCGCGCCGCCCGCCGGGCCCGACGCCCCCGGGGTCCCCGAGGCGGTGGGCGCGGCCTCCGCCAGCAGCCGGTCCAGGGCGGTCAGCGGCAGCGCCGCCAGTTCCGCGATCGTCCGGCCCGCGAAGGTCACGGCCAGCGCCTCCGGGCGCAGCCGCCGACCCTCGCACACCGGGCAGGGGGAGTCGGTGAGGAAGCGTTCGGCGCGCGCCCGCAGGGTGGCGCTCTTGCTGTCCGAGAAGGTCCGCATCACGTAGCGGTGGGCGCTCATGTACGTTCCCCGGTACGGCCGCTGGATCCGGTCGGCCTCCCGCACCGGGTGCACGGTCACCACCGGCTGCTCCTCGGTGAACAGGATCCACTCCCGGTCGGCGGCCGGCAGCTCCCGCCACGGCACGTCCACGTCGTGGCCGAGCGCCTCCAGGATGTCCCGCAGGTTCTTGCCCTGCCAGGCGCCGGGCCACGCCGCGACGGCACCCTCACGGATCGACAGGCCCGGGTCGGGAACCAGGAGTTCCTCGCTGGTCCGGTGGACGCTGCCGAGCCCGTGGCAGGAAGGGCAGGCCCCGGACGCCGTGTTGGGGGAGAAGGCGTCGGAATCCAGTCGGGGCGCTCCCTCCGGGTAGGTGCCGGCCCGGGAGAACAGCATGCGCAGGGAGTTGGACAGCAGCGTCACCGTCCCGACCGAGGACCGGGAGCCGGGGGAGGAGCGCCGCTGCTCCAGGGACACCGCGGGCGGTAGGCCCGTGACCACGTCGACCTTCGGCGCGCCGATCTGGTGGATCAGGCGCCGGGCGTACGGTGCCACCGACTCGAAGTAGCGGCGCTGGGCCTCGGCGTAGAGCGTGCCGAAGGCCAGCGAGCTCTTGCCGGAGCCGGAGACCCCGGTGAAGACGGTCAGGGCGTCCCGCGGGATGTCCACGTCGACCCCGCGCAGGTTGTGTTCCCGGGCACCCCGCACGCGGATGAAGGGGTCGTGGCTGCGTGGCCCGGCGCTCTGGGGCGGCTCGACGGTCTGGTGCATTCGCCCCACTTTACGGGGGCTCCCCAGCTCAGGACCCCTCCAGCCCGGCCAGGCGGGCCAGCCGTCCGAAGGAGTCCAGCAGGGCGGCACGATCGTACGTGGACGTGGTGACCAGCAACTCGTCCGCCCCGGTCAGCGCGGACACCGCGGCGAGATCGGCCGCCACCTGCTCCTCGGGTACGAGGATCCGCCGCGCCTCCTCCTCGGTGGCGGCGACCGCGACCGTCCCGGACACCACGGCGTACGGCTCCGCGTACCGCACGGACGGCCGGAACCCGGCCACCATCCCGGCCACCATCCCGGCCACCCGGTCCCGGCGCCGCAGGTCGCCCACGACCAGCGGAAGCCCCGCGCGCCACGATCTGCGCGCCCTCCCCGGTGGCCAGGACGAACGCCGGGACGGACAGCCCCTCGGCGGGACGGGCGTGCACCTCGGGATGGGCCCGCTGGGTGCCGTCGAGCCAGCCCGGCAGCTAGGCGAGCTGCTCCTCGAACCGGTCGGCGTCGCCGGTGTCCGGGCCGAGGGCCCTGCGGATCCCGCCGGTGAAGCCGACGGAGCGGCCGACGCCCATGTCGATGCGGCTGGGGAAGAGGGACTTCAGGACCCCGAACTGCTCGGCGAAGACCAGCGGCCGGTGGTTGGGCAGCATCACCCCGCCGGTCCCGCCCCGGATCCGGCTCGTCGCGCCGGCGACGGCGGCGGCCAGGACCGTCGGCGCGGAGCCGGCCACGCCGGGCACGCCGTGGTGTTCGGACACCCAGAACCGGTGGTAGCCGAGCCGTCCCGCGTGTGGGGCGAGTTCCCCGGTGTCCCGCAGGGCCTCGGGCGCGGGGTGCCCCTTGCGTCCTGCGCCCGCCAGGATTCCCCCTCTCGGGCGGTGCCTATTTGCGTGGCGGAGCGGCGGTGGTGTCAGTGCTGCGGTGCGCGGTAGCGGTACAGGTCGCGCAGGAGGGCGATCTCGGCTCCGTGGTGCAGCAGTTCCTGGTTGACCCACCACACGATGTCGAGCAGGGGCTCCTCCGCGTCGCTGCCGTGCGGGTAGGTGCAGTACCCCGTGGTGTCGAGCGCGGTGTCGTCGAGGCTCAACAGCGCCTTCCGCCAGGCCGCGGCCCCGGCTTCGAACGCCGCGACGGCCCCCTCCGCGGTTCCGCTGACCGGATGGTGGTCCCGGGTCAGGGTGCGGCTGCCGGCCGTGTGGTCGGCGCGCAGGGTCAGCATCTCGGCGAGGTGGCTCAGGCGCCACGCCAGGGTGGTGAACGGCGGCGGCCAGGGGTGCGGGTAGGCCGCGGCGTCGCGTCCCCAGTCGCCCGCGCCGGAGCCGGCCAGCAGGGTCGCCCGCGGCCCCGGCCCGTCGGTTCGCCGTCGGACGGACCAGCAGTCCGGCACCGGCTCCCAGAAGTACTCCTCGTCCGTCAGGGGGCTGCCGACCCTGGTCTCCGTCCCGTCGCCGCTGTCCATGACGGGCCCCGACATGCGGCCGGAGAGACGTTCGTACGCGAAGTCGAACTGCTGGAGGAGCGGGACGAGGCGGGCTGGTGTCACGGGTGCTCCTGTGGCGGGCCGGCCGTGCGCGACGACGGCGGGGAGGGGACGGTCTGTCAGCCCGTCACCTTCGCACGGCCGGCTCCCCGCGGCGTACCGGTTTTCCGTCGGCGCACTGTCGATCGTCGCCTGCGTCCCGTCGCCCCTCGCTCCTCGCTCCTCGCTCCTCGCCGGTCAGCGGCCGGGGCGCAGAAGTTCCTTAGGGTGGCCCATATGAGTGAGCGAACCGACCGCAGGCCGCTGGCCGTCTTCGACATAGACAACACCCTCGCCGACACCGACCACCGCCAGCACTTCCTGGAGCGCCGCCCGCGGGACTGGGAGGGCTTCTTCGCCGCGGCCCCGGCCGATCCGCCACTGACGCGCGGCGTGGCCCTGGTGCTCGAACGCGCTGTCGATTGCGAGATCGTGTACCTGACCGGCCGCCCGGAGCGTTGTCGGGCGGACACGGTGGAGTGGCTGGGGCGGCACGGGTTGCCGGAGGGGCGGCTGTGGATGCGGCGGAGCAACGACCGCCGGCCCGCGCGCACCACCAAGCTGGAGGTGCTCCAACGGATCGCCCGCAGCCGGGAGGTGCGGATGCTGGTGGATGATGACGAGCTGGTGTGCCGGGCGGCGCGGGCCGCGGGCTTCCGGGTGGTTCCGGCGACCTGGGCGGCGGACGCGCCGGAGCTGCGGGCCGCGCAGCAGGCGGTGGGCCGCACCTGAT
>NZ_JBHWJJ010000158.1:0-17625 GCF_042732005.1 Streptomyces sp. NPDC059851
GAGGGGGAGCCACCGCGGCCGCCGCGTGCGTGCGCGCAGGGGCCGGACCCGGTCGCCCCGCGCTCACGCTTCCCTCCCGACCCGGGTCGACCGAACCGGTCCCGGCCCTTGAGCCGGACTCCGCTCGCCTGATCTGAGACGCTGGAACCGTGTTCACCTCCCAGGGACCGAGCCTTCGCGAGCTCGCCGTACAAGCCCTCTCGTCGGTCGAGCGCGGTTACGACCTGCTCGCGCCGAAGTTCGACCACACGCCGTTCCGCACCCCGGACCGCATGCTCGACGCCGTCGAGGAAGCGCTCGCCCAGCACGGGGGCTCCTTCGGCTCCGGCCTGGACGTCTGCTGCGGCACGGGCGCGGGTCTCGGCATGCTGCGCCGGTTGTGCCGGGACCGGGTGACCGGCGTCGACCTGAGCGCGGGCATGCTGGCCGAGGCGGAGCGGCTGTACGGCGGTGACCGGGTGGAACTGCTGCGCGCCGATGCCCGGGCGCTGCCGCCCGGGCTCGCGGACACGTACGACCTGGCGGTCAGCTTCGGGGCGTTCGGGCACTTCCTGCCGGCCGAACGGCCCGCCCTCTTCGGCGGGGTCCACCGCGCGCTGCGCCCGGGCGGCGTGTTCGCGTTCCCGATCGGGGCGCCGATCCCGTCGACCTCCCCGCTGTGGTGGGCGGTGGCGGGCTTCGACGCGGTGATGCGGCTCCGCAACGCGGTGTGGCGGCCGCCGTTCGTCATGTACTACCGGACGTTCCCGTGGGGCGGGGTCCGCGCGGACCTGCGGGCGGCCGGGTTCACGGTGGAGACCGTGCCGCTGGAGCCCTTCGGCCGCCTCCCGGACGGCAGTCCGCGCTGGCGGCTCGTCCTCGCCCGCAAGGACGTCCGGTAGCACCGGTCGAACCCGTCAAACCGGAAGGACCGGCGGCCCGGCGACCCGGCGGCGACCCGGCGGCGACCCGGCGGCGGGTGGACGTCTCAGCGGTCACGCAGTTCCCGTTTGAGGACCTTGCCGCTCGCGTTGCGCGGGAGCTCGGCGACGAACTGCACGGCACGCGGGACCTTGTAGTTGGCCATCTCCCGCCGGGACCAGGCGATCAGGTCGTCGGCGGTGAGCGTGGAGCCGGGGCGGCGCACCGCGTACGCTTTGCCGACCTCGCCGAGCCGTGGGTCGGGGATGCCGACGACCGCGACGTCGGCGATGTCCGGGTGCAGGCCGAGGAGTTGTTCGATCTCGGCGGGGTAGGCGTTGAAGCCGCCGACGATGAACATGTCCTTGATCCGGTCGGTGATGCGCAGGTTGCCCTCACCGTCGAGGACTCCGACGTCGCCGGTGCGCAGCCAGCCGTCGGGGGTGATGGTGCGGGCCGTCTCGTCCGGGTCCTCGAAGTACCCCTGCATGACGTGGTGGCCGCGTACCCGCACCTCGCCCGCCTCGCCCGCGGGCAGGGCCCGGCCGTCGCCGTCCGTGATGCGGATCTCGGTGCCGGGGACGGCCCGCCCGGAGGTGGTGGCAATGACCTCGGCCGGGTCGCCGCGGCGGCACATGGAGACGATGCCGCCGGCCTCGGAGAGCCCGTAGGCGGTGAGGACGGTGTCGATGCGGAGTTCGTCGCGGAGCCGCTCGACGAGCCTCAGCGGGACCACGGCGGCGCCGGTGACGACCAGGCGGAGGGTGGACAGGTCGTGGTGGTCGCGGTGGGGGTGGTCGAGGAGGGACTGGTGGAGGGTGGGTGGGCCGGGAAGCACGGAGATCTTCTCGGCGGCGATGTTGGCGAGGGCGGTGTCCGCGTTGAAGACGGGTTGGGGGACCATCGTGGCGCCGCGCATCAGACAGGCGAGGATGCCGGCCTTGTAGCCGAAGGTGTGGAAGAAGGGGTTCACGATCAGGTAGCGGTCGCCCTCGCGCAGTCCGGCGAGTTCGCTCCACACCTCGTAGCAGCGCAGGGACTGGGCGTGGGTGATGACGGCGCCCTTGGGTCTGCCGGTGGTGCCCGAGGTGAAGATGATGTCGGAGGGGTCTTCCGGGCGGATGGATTCTGCACGCCGGTGGACGGCCCCGGCGGGTACGGCGTCGCCGCCGGCCAGGAAGTCCTTCCAGGTGCGGAAGTCCTCGGGGGCGTCATCGGCGAGGACGACGACCTGTTCGAGGTGCGGCAGGCCGGGGAGCGGGCCGCGGCCCCCGGCGGGGCCCTGGGCGGCGGCCCGGCGCAGGGAGGCCACGTAGGAGGTGCCGAGGAAGGTGCCGGTGACGAACAGCAGCCGGGCCCGGCTGCGCTGGAGGACGTACGCCGCTTCCGTGCCCTTGAAGCGCGTGTTGAGGGGGACGAGGACGGCGCCCGCGGAGACGGCGCCGAGGGCGCAGACGATCCAGTCGGTGGTGTTGGGCGCCCATACGGCGACCCGGTCGCCCGGCTCGATCCCGGCGGCGAGGGTGGCGGCCGCGGCCCGTTCGATGCGCTCGCCGAGCTGCGCGTAGCTCAGTCGGGTGCGGCCGTCGACGACGGCCTCGCGGTCGGCGTGGTGGGTGGCGGCGGCTCGCACCAGCCCGGCGATGCTGCCCCAGCGCAGGTCGCCCCGTACGTCCTCGCCCGCGGTCGCACGACCCGGTGCCCGTGCTGCCCCCCGTATGGAACGCATGGAACCGGCACCCGGTCCGTGCCCGGTTCCGCGTACGCCTTCGCCCATCGTCCGCCTCCCCACGACCCACTAGCTGACTATCCGTCAGATTAGCTGTAGCCTTCGCGGCTGTCAGCACTGGCGCGGCCCCCGGAGGTGGCGGATGGCGGCAACACTCAAGGACGCGACGGCGATCGTCGGAATCGGCCAGACGCCCTTCGCCAGACACCTGGCCGAGTCCGAGAAGGAGCTCGCCTGCCGGGCGGTCCTCGCCGCCCTCGGGGACGCCGGCATCGCCCCCGCCGAAGTCGACGCCTTCGCCTCGTACACCATGGAGGAGACCGACGAGGTCGAGGTCGCCAAGGCCGTGGGCGCCGGCGACGTCACCTTCTTCTCGAAGGTCGGCTACGGAGGCGGTGGCTCCTGCGCCACCGTCGGCCACCTGGCCGCCGCCGTCGCCACCGGCCAGGCCACCGTCGGGGTCGCCTGGCGCTCCCGCAAACGCGGCTCCGGCCCCCGCCCCTGGACCAACACCGCCGTACAGCTGCCCACCCCCGGCCAGTGGACGCGCCCGTTCGGCCTGCTCCGGCCCGCCGACGAGATCGCCATGCTGGCCCGCCGCTACATGCACGACCACGGAGCCACCCGCGACCACCTCTTCAACGTGGCCATGGCCTGCCGGAACCGGGCCAACGAGAACCCGGCCGCGATCATGTACGACCGGCCGCTGACCCGCGAGATGTACATGACCTCCCGCATGATCAGCGAACCGCTCTGCCTGTTCGACAACTGCCTGGAGACCGACGGCGCCCTGGCCTGCGTCATCGTCTCCGCCGAGCGCGCCCGGGACTGCCGGCAGCGCCCCGTCTACGTGCACTCCGTCGCCCAGGGCCTGCCCGCCCAGCACCACGGCATGGTCAACTACTGGAACGACGACCCGCTCACCGGGCCCGCCTGGACCGCCGCCCGGCACCTGTGGAAGCACGCCGACTTCGGCCCCCAGGACGTCGACGTCGCCCAGATCTACGACGCGTTCACCCCGCTGATCCTGCTGTCCCTGGAGGGCTACGGCTTCTGTGCGCGCGGCGAGGGCGCCGCCTACACCGAGGGCGGGGCCCTGGAGACCGGCGGCCGGCTCCCGATCAACACCGGCGGCGGCGGCCTGTCCGAGGCCTACGTGCACGGCTTCAACCTGATCACCGAGGGCGTCAAGCAGCTGCGCGGCACCTCGACCGCCCAGGTGCCCGGCGCCGCGACCTGCCTGGTGACGGCGGGCGAGGGCGTCCCGACGTCCGCGCTCCTGCTGCGCGCCTGAACCATCCCGCGACGACCGAGGAGACGAGGTACCACCGTGAGCGCGGCCCCCGAAGAGCTGCTCCCGCCCGTCCCGGACGCCGACGGCGCCCCCTTCTGGGAGTACGCCGCCCGCGGCGAACTCCGCGTCCAGGCCTGCACCGCCTGCGGCAGGCTCCGCTTCCCTCCCCGCCCCTGCTGCCCGCACTGCCAGTCCTTCGCCTCCGAGTGGCGCCCCACGAGCGGCCGGGGCCGCATCTGGTCGTACGTCCGGCCGCACCCGCCGCTGCTGCCCGCCTACGCGGCGCAGGCCCCGTACAACGTCGTCCTCGTGGAGCTCGCCGACGCCCCGCACATCCGGCTCGCCGGGAACCTCGTCACCTCGGCCGACGCCCCGCTGAACTCGGTGGACCCGGCGCGGCTGCGCATCGGTGCGCGCGTCCAGGCGGTGTTCGCCGACGCGGGCGGGATCACCGTGCCGCGCTGGGTGCTGGAGAAGGCATGACGCTGCGGGTGGAGCGGGGCGGGACCGACGGGGTCGCGGTCGTCACCCTGGACCGGGAGCGCCGGCACAACGCGATCGACCTGGAGACCGCCGCCGCACTGACGGCGGTGTGGCGGGAGTTCCGGTACGACGACGGGGTCCGGGCGGTGGTGCTGACGGGGGCGGGCCGGGCCGCGTTCTGCACCGGCATCGACCGGGCCGCGTCCGTCCCGCAGCCGGGTTCCCCGTACTCGGCCGACGACCCGCTGGCGGCGATCGGCCCGAAGGCGGCCGACCTGTGGAAGCCGGTGGTCGCCGCCGTCAACGGCATGGCCTGCGGAGGGGCGTTCTACCTGCTCGGCGAGGCCGAGTTCATCATCGCCTCCGACACGGCGACCTTCTTCGACCCCCACACCTCGTACGGGATGGTCAGCGCCTACGAGGCCGTGTACATGGCCCAGCGGATGCCGTTCGGCGAAGCCGCCCGCATGTCCCTGATGGGCACGGCGGAGCGGCTCTCGGCCCGGCGGGCGTACGAGATCGGGCTGGTTTCGGAGCTGGCCGCGCCCGCGGAGCTGCCCGAGGCGGCCCTGCGGGCGGCGCGGACGCTGGCCGGCTTCCCCACGGAGGCCGTTCAGGGCACCGTCCGGGCCCTGTGGTCGGCGAAGCAGGCGGCCCTGCAGCAGGCCCTGGCACAGGCTCCGGCGCTCATCGCGCTGGGCAACCTGCCGCCCGAGCGGCAGGCGGCCCTGTTCGCGGGCCGGCGAACCGCGCCGGAGCCGCAGGTGCGGTGAGCGGGCGTCAGAACGGGCCGTCGAGGGACTTCTGCGAGGTGGCGCGGTAGCAGGCGGAGACGACCGAGAAGGTGAGCGCGGCCTTGCCCTGCCCCGCGCTTTTGGCGCCCGTGACCGTCAAGTCGTAGCCGTCGGCCCGGTGCGCGGCTCGGACCTGCGGGCCCTGCGCCCCTCCCCCGTCGACCTTCCATCCGTGCTCCGGCAGCGCCGTGCGGAGGTGGGCCAGGCCCGCGTCCACGTCCGCATCGGTGAGACCGGACACCGTCCACGGGTGGGAGGTGGAGAACAGGTCCTTGCCGTACTCCGCACACCGCGACACGTCCACCCCGGTGTCGCTCACGGTGCCCTTGACGCCGGTCAGCCCCAGCAGCCGCTGCGCGGTCTCCCGCGACTTCTCGCGCGCCGGATCGGGATCCATCCGCCGTGGCTGGTAAGCGAGTTCTTTGCCGCTCGAACACCCCGTGGACAGGCTCGTCACCGCCATCAGCGCGGCAGCGGCAGCCAGTGCCCGCATGCCGACGGACCGGCGGGAACCCGCAGCTCGTCCCGTATCTGCCATGTCGTTCGTCCCTCCGTGGTCCCGTCCCGTCCGGCTCCGGCGCCCCGCCGGGCGCGCATTCGCGCACGCGCCCGGCGGGCAGGACCGCTTGGCCGGTTCGCAGTTGCCGTGCATATGATCGGCGCCAGCCGACGGGGAGCGCAGACATGTCAAATGAACTCGGTCCGGACCAGCAGGTGAGCATGCGGCTGAACGGCGAGGGGCCGCTGGCCCCCGGCGCCAGCGCACCGCCGCCACCACTGCTGCAGTCCCCGAGCCTCACACCGCCACCGCTGCTGCAGGCGCCGGGCGGGCAGGACTTCGCCTCCACACCGGCCGAGAAGAAGGCGGCCGCGAACACGATCGAGACCGAGCTCCAACCGAACACGCAGAAGGCCTCGACCCACGCGGACGACTCGACCGGCGCCGCCCAGAAGGGCTTCGACGGCTGGGAGACGGCCGCCGGCCTGAAGAAGGTGGCGGAGACCTGGGACCAGCAGGTGAAGAACCTGATCGCCCGCCTCGAAGCGGAGAAGAACGCCCTGCGCGGGGCCTCGGGCCTCTTCGCACGCAACGACGTCGGACTGGGCAACGACTTCCTCGCGACGAAGTCGAAGCTGAACGGCCTGTAGGGGGAGCCGAGCTGTGGCACTGAACTACCACGAGGTCATGACCACGAACTTCGGCCTGCTCGGGACGGCAGCCGGAAAGTGGGAGACCATGGCGGGCGAGCTGAAGAAGGTCGAGACCCGCTACGGCAACACCGTCCAGAAGATCACCATGACCGAGAACTGGGCCGGCTTCAGCTCCGTGAGCGCCCAGAAGGGCTTCGCGGCCACCCGCTACGAGTACGCGGCGGCCCAGGTCCAGGCGAAGGCGATCGCGAGCCTGCTGCGCGACGCCCAGGAGAAGTTCACCGACCTGAAGAAGAAGCTCGAAAGCGCCCGGGAAGACGCGATAGCCGCCGGCATGACCGTCTCCGCGGAGGGGCGCGTCGCCTTCGACTACTCCAAGCTCACCCCGGGCGAGCGCAGCGCCTACCACCACGACCCCGACGGCCAGAAGGCGGTCACCGAGGCCGTCGGCAAGTGGCAGAAGCACATCGACGACCGGGTGAAGGCCGTCACCGAACTCGACCAGAACATCAAGTCGGTCCTGGAGACCGCCGTCATCGACAGCAACAAGGACGGCCTCGGCAAGGGCGCCGACATGTCCCTCAGCGGGTTCAACGCAGGCGCCACGGGCGACCTGAACCAGGCCCTGAAGGACGTGACGGCCGCACAGGAGCAGGCGGCCAAGGAGGCCGAGGCGGCGAAGAACGGGCCGAAGGCCGAAGGCGGCCTCAAGATCACCGGCCCCGACGCGGGGGTCCAGGTCAGCGGCCAGAAGTACGGCAAGGAAGG
This sequence comes from Streptomyces sp. NPDC059851, assembly GCF_042732005.1. Taxonomy (NCBI): domain Bacteria; kingdom Bacillati; phylum Actinomycetota; class Actinomycetes; order Kitasatosporales; family Streptomycetaceae; genus Streptomyces; species Streptomyces sp. NPDC059851. The sequence goes on from NZ_JBHWJJ010000158.1 coordinate 7,121, forward strand.
CTCGGCCAAGGCGTACGCGGACCTCTTCAAGATGACCGCGGAGGGCAAGTACCAGAACGGGGACCTGACGCTCTCGGGCATCGACGACATCACCCTCGGGGCCAGGGCCAGCGCGAACTACGGCCTGACCCACGACGGCCTCGTGGGCAAGGCCGAGACCTCCGCGGGCGTCAGGGCCCTGGTCGAGGGACGCGGCGACTACAGCCACTGGGGCGGGGCCTACGGCCGCTTCGAGGGGTTCGGCGGCGGAGAGGCCGCGGTCAGCGGCTCGGCCCGGTGGGACGGCGTCAGCGCCGGCGCGAAGGCTTTCGCCGGCGGGAAGGCCAGCGTCGCCGGGGGCGGGGAGGTCGCCGGACTCGGAGCCGGCGCCACGGCCGAGGGATGGGCCGGCGCGGGCGCTGAGGCCAAGGTGACCTTCGGCAAGGGCGAGGACGGCAAGTGGCACATCGGCGGCAAGGCGGGTGTCGCCCTCGGGATCGGCGGCGCCGTGGGCGGCGAGTTCACCGTGGACACCGACAAGATGAGCAAGGCCGCCGGCGACGCGGCCGACTGGGTGGGCGACACCGCCGGCGACATCAAGGACGGCGTCGTCGGCCTGTTCGACTGACGTGCTCCGCCAGGGAAGGAAGGCCTGAGTAAATGCCCACAGAACTGCCGATTCCGATCGAGTTCAGCCTGCCGGAGGGCTGGCGGCCGGCCCCTCCGGACGAGGTCGGCGCTCCGGGCGTGGCGTTCGTCGCACTGCATCCCGAGCCGGATGCGGGGTTCACCGCCAACATCACCATCGACGGCGACTTCTGGACGGGCGGGGAAACCCTCGCCGACATGGCCGAGGCGTCGGTGGAGCGGCTGCGCGGGGTCGCCGGGCCGGTGACCGTGGCCGGCCGCCGCGAGTTCGGCTCCGAGGACGCGCCCGGCCTCGGGCAGCGGCTGACGTTCTCCGCCGTCGTGGGCGGCGTCCCTCGGGAACTCGTCCAGTCCCAGGTCTACCTGTCCATGCAGGACGTGACGGACCCGCACGAGCGCGTGGTGATCCGGCTGATCCTGACCGTCACCGCGGCCCAGGAGGACGGCGTCCGCGGGGACTTCCAGGAATTCCTGCGGAGCGTGGGCCCCGACGTCGCGGCGGGGGCCTGACGGTGGGTCGCCTCTGGGACAAGTGGATGGGCACCCAGCACGCCGACAGCGGTGCCGAAGCGGTACCCGCCCAGGAGCTGCGGGCCGCGCTCCTCGCCCTCAACGGCACCGGCGTGCCGTTCGGCGTGCGCGAGGCCGGCGGCGGGGTCGACCTGATGGCGGAGTGGAAGTTCCTGGAGCCGGCCTGGGGTACGGGGCTGAACCGGCGGCAGGTCGAGCGGACCGTCAGGATCTCCATGAGGCTGCTCGCCGAGGACCGTGAGGTGCGGGCCATGGACGAGCAGTGGGAGGTGACCCGGGCGGGACCCGCGCCCGGCCGGACCGTGGAGCGCTCCCACGGCCGGGGCCCCGTGCGCAGGTTCAACAAGGAGTGGACCTACGAGAAGGGGCCCGACGGGCGCCGGCAGAAGGTCGGATCGTTCGACGTGGACGTCACGCGGGACATGAAGGATCCCCTGCGCAAAGCCGTCCTCGGGGCGGGATGGACCTGGCGCGGCGTCTACAGGATGTGACCGGCTGCTCCGCAGCGACACGGCTAAGGCCCCGCCCGTATGTGGGCGGGGCCTCCGGCCGTATCGGGGTCGGCCCCCGGAGCGGAAGGGATCGGCCCTCGGATCAGGCCTCGACGACGCCCGAAGCCGCGATCTCGATCTTGGCGCGGGTGGTGCCGGACGGCGAGCCCAGCTTCTCGATCGCGTCGACGACCTCGGTGCCCGCGACGACCTCGCCGAAGACGACGTGCTTGCCGTCCAGCCACGGGGTGACGACCGTGGTGATGAAGAACTGCGAGCCGTTGGTGTTGCGGCCGGCGTTCGCCATCGACAGCAGGTACGGGCGGTCGTGCTTCAGCTGGAAGTTCTCGTCGGCGAACTTCTCGCCGTAGATGCTCTTGCCGCCGGTGCCGTTCTGGTTGGTGAAGTCACCGCCCTGCAGCATGAACTGCGGGATGACGCGGTGGAACGGCGAGCCCGCGTAGCCGAAGCCGTGCTCGCCGGTGGCCAGCTCGCGGAAGTTCTTCGTCGTCTTCGGGACGACCTCGTCGAAGAGGCGGAAGACGATCCGGCCGGCGGCCTCGCCGTTGATGTTGATATCGAAGTAGACGTTGCTCATGGGGTCCATCCTGTCACTCCCGGTGCCGTGCGCGACCCGGCGGGGCCGTGACCCGGCCCCGTGCCGCCCCGCGAAGCCTGCGCGAACCGCCGCGAACCGCCGCGAAGGCCGTGCGGACCGGGCGCGAACCGGGCGGACCCCGCCGCCCGCCCCGTGGTCCCGCCGGCGCCGGCGCGGCCGGCGGTCACCGGCCGCCGCCCGCCGCCCGCCGGCTCATCCGGCCGTACGCGTCCCCGTTCCCTTGGCCGCGTCGAGCGCGTACACGCAGCGGTCCTTGCTGCACGCGTACACCACGCCGCCCTCCGCGACCGGCGCCCCGGTGATCTCCCCGCCGGTGGCCAGCTTCCAGCGGAGCTGCCCGCCGGCCGCGTCCAGGGTGTACAGGCAGTGGTCGGCCGAGCCGAAGTGCACCCGGCCGTCGGCGACCGCCGGCGAGCCGGTGATCTCGCCGCCCGCCGCGAACCGCCACTTCGGGGTACCGGTGACCGCGTCGAGCGTGTACAGGGCGCTACCCGCGCCCAGGTGGATGCTGCCGGCCGCGATCAGCACCGGGTCCGCGGACGACCGCGGCTCGGTGGCGATGCGCCAGCGGTCCTTGCCGGTGGTCGCGTCCAGGGCGTACACGGTGCCCAGGTAGTCCACCAGGTACACGCCGCCGCCGGTCACGGCGGCGCCCGGCGCGAACGCGGGCGGGGCCAGGAACACGGCCGGGGCCTCGAAGTGCCAGCGGACGCGGCCCGACGCCCGGTCCACGGACAGGACACGGGTGCCGGCGGCGATGTAGGTGTTGCCGTCGGGGGCCGGGGTGACCCGTACCGGCACGTTGCCGCAGGAGGCCGCGTCGCCGACCGGGTACGACCAGGCCTCCAGGCCGCTTCGGGCGTCCAGGGCACGCAGCCGCGCGTCCTGCCACACGTAGACCGTCCCCTCGTGCAGGACGGGGGCCGCCTCGGGCGTCTCGAAGTCGCTCTGCGCCCCGGTCAGCTCCCACAGCTTCTGCCCGCTGGAGGCCTCCCAGGCCTGTACGCCGCCGCCGCGGGTGGCGGTGACGACGGTGCCGCGGTCGGCGCGCAGGCCGTACACCCAGGCGTCGGTGGTCAGCCGCCACCGCTCGGATCCGTCGGAGGCGTCGAGGGCGTACAGGGAGGGGCCGTCGGAGGCGTGGATGCGGCCGTCGGCGACGGCCATGGACCAGGCGACGTCGCGGGTCTTGAACTGGCGGCGGCCGGTGGCCACGTCCAGGGCGTGCACCTCGAAGGAGGTGACGTAGAGGAGGTCGCCGGCGACGGTCGGGGTGCCCCAGACCTCGTTCGACATGCGGAACCGCCAGGGGCGCCAGCGGCCGCTGTCGGGGGCCGGGCCGGGGTTCGGCACGGACGTGGCCGCGGACGACGGCGTCGCGGAGTGGGCGGGGGCCGCGGAGGCGCCGCCCGGCGGGCGGACCCAGCCGGTCGCCGAGTCGGCGGAGCCGGCGTGGGCGGCGGGCGCCGACGCGCTCGCGCGCGGCCCGGGCCCGATCGGCACCGGGGAGCCGCCGAGGCGCACCGGCTCGCCGGAGGGCGCGGGCACGGCGCCGGGCGCCGACGAGGGCGACGACGTCGGTCGGGGCGGGTGCGCGGGGCGCTGCGGGATGGGCTGGCCGGTCCGCGGGTCGACATTGGGGTCGGCGAGCCCGCGGGGCGCGTGCCGGTGCGTGGGCACGTCGGCGGGCTGCCGCTGGCCGCCGACAGCGCCGCCACCGGGGCCGCCACCGGGGCCACCGGGGCCACCGGGGCCGCGTCCGGGCGCCGAGACCGGTGCGGCCACCGTGCGCTGCCCGGCCCGCCGGGCCTCGATCAGCGCGACGGCGCGCCCGGGCAGCCACGCCGACGCGGTCCCGCTGTCGTCGCCGCCGTCGAAGAGGTGCGGGGCGAGCTGGGCCTGGAGGTCGGCGGGGGTGGGGCGCTGCGCGGCCTCCATCTGCATGCAGGACTCGATGAGCGGGCGCAGCTCCTCGGGCAGCCCCTCCAGGTTGGGCTCGTCCCGCAACAGCATGAACACGGTCTCCACCGGGTTCGCCCCGTGGTAGGGCGGGTGCCCGGTCGCGGCGAAGACGAGGGTGGAGCCGAGCGAGAAGACGTCGCTGGCGCCCTTGACGCTGCGCGAGTCCTTCGCCTGCTCGGGCGACATGTAGGCGGGGGTGCCGACGGCGACGTTCGTCATGGTCAGGCGGGTGTTGGAGACGCCGCTCGCGATACCGAAGTCGATCACGCGCGGGCCGTCCTCGACGACGAGCACGTTCGACGGCTTCAGGTCGCGGTGGACCAGGCCCGCCCCGTGGATGGACTGCAGCGCCTCGGCGATGCCGGCGGCGAGCCACCGTACGGCCTGGACGGGCATCGGCCCGCACTCGTTGACGATCTCCTCCAGGGAGGGCGCCGGGACGTACGCGGTCGCCAGCCACGGCACGGCGGCACGCGGATCGGCGTCGACCACGGCCGCGGTGTAGAAGCCGGACACGGCGCGCGCCGCCTCCACCTCGCGGGTGAAGCGCACCCGGAACAGTTGGTCCTCGGCGAGCTCCGTCCGCACGGTCTTGATCGCCACCCGGCGTCCGGACGCCGACCGTGCGAGATAGACCAGCCCCATGCCGCCGGCGCCGAGCCGTCCCAGCACCTCGAAGGGGCCGATCCGTCTCGGGTCGTGCTGCGTCAGCTGCTCCACCACTCGCCTCACACCTCCCCGTACGGGCCTTGGCCTGGCCCGTTTCCACCTGCACGCGCGCCGGCACGGTGGTCGGCCTCCGTGCAGCGTTGCATTCCGGGCGCCGCCCGGAGTCGCGCAACCCCGATTCTGTCAGGCCCGCGCCCAGGGCGTGTCGTCACAGTCGGGGCCGCGCCCGGACGCGTCGCCCGGAGCGGGCCGGGGAGGGCGGTCCGGGCCGCCCGGAGGGGCGGCTCCAGGCCGGTCGGGGCGGCCCGGAAGGGGGTTGTCAGGGGGGCCGGGCGGGCCCGGAAAGAGAGGCTTCAGGCGGGTTCGGGCGGGCCGGCGGGCTGCCCGGAGGACTCCGAGAGCAGCGCGAAGACCGCGCCCTGGTTGTCCGCGACGACCGCGATCCGCCCGTAGGGCGTGTCGAAGGGGTCGGCGGTGACGCGGCCGCCGAGCCGCTTGACGATCTCGACGGACCGGTCGCAGTCCGGGACGGCGAAGTACGCGAGGAAGTGCGCCGGCATGACGTCCGGGAAGGCGTCGGTGATGAGGCTGCGCCCCAGGACGGCCGTCTCGGCCCCGGGCGCGCTGCCGGGCGGGGACCACAGCCGGTACTCGACGCCGGAGCCGTCGTCGTCCTGGTCCTCGGGGACGAAGCCGAAGACGTTGGCGTAGAAGACGTCGACGGCGTCGCGGGCCCGGGTGTAGAGCTCCGCCCAGCAGTAGGTGTACGGCTCCTGCTGGGCCTCGAAGCCGTGGTGGGTGCCGGGCTGCCACAGGCCGAATACGGCCCCGCCGGGGTCGGCGGCCAGGGCCGCGGTGCCGTACGGGCCGACGGGCTGCGGGTCCATCACCATCTGGCCGCCGGAGGCGCGGATGCGGGCGGCGCAGGCGTAGGCGTCGTTGGTGTAGAGGTAGATCCCCCAGACGGTGGGCATGCGGCCGTCGGGCTTCGGGGCGAGGGCGGCGACGTTGCGGCCGCGGCTGTAGGCCTGGGTGTAGCCGCCGTACTCGGCGCCGGCGCTCCCGCTGAAGGTCCACCCGAAGAGCTCGCCGTAGAAGCGCTTGCCCGCCTCGACGTCCGGGAGCGAGGCGTCCACCCAGCAGGGCGTGCCTTCCGCGAATGCGGCCATGGCCCGTTTCCTTCCGTTGTGCGGGGGTGTGTACCCTCCGTACGCTCCCGTGCAGCTCCCAGTGATGTCCCTGCGGCCATGATCTGCCCGAAGACTTGTCCACAGCCTGTTGACAAGACTAATCGGGGGATAATGGAAGAAAGCGGCCACCCCCTCGGGCGGCTGGACCGGACCGCACCCCTGGCCGGAAACCGGCCCGAAGCCGCCCGCCGGACCCTTCGGGAGCGCCCATTGCCCAGGCCAGGTATCACGTAACCCCATTTGCAGGCGGCCGAATCGCGCCCACATCACCCCTCGGTAAGCTGACGGCATGACAGGACAAGTACGCACCGTCGACGGCCGCGTTGCCGGCCGACGCGGTCAGGCGACGCGGCAGAAGCTGCTCGACTGCCTCGGCGAGATGCTCAGCTCCTCGCCGTACCGCGACGTCAAGGTCATCGACGTCGCCCGCAAGGCCGGAACCTCCCCCGCGACCTTCTACCAGTACTTCCCGGACGTCGAGGGCGCCGTCCTGGAGATCGCCGAGCAAATGGCGACCGAGGGCGCGCAGTTGACCTCGCTCGTCGAGGGGCGCAGCTGGGTCGGCAAGGCCGGTTGGCAGGCGGCCGAAGAGCTCGTCGAGGGCTTCCTGGACTTCTGGCGGCGCAACGACGCGATCCTGCGCGTCGTCGACCTCGGCGCGGCCGAGGGCGACAAGCGCTTCTACAAGATCCGCATGAAGATCCTGAACTCCGTCACCAACTCCCTTACGGAGTCGATCAAGGAGCTCCAGGCGAAGGGCAAGGTCGACAAGGACCTCAGCCCGGCGGCGATGGCGGGCTCGCTGGTCGCGATGCTGGCCGCGGTCGCCTCGCACCAGAAGGGCTTCCAGACCTGGGGCGTCAAGCAGGCCGAGCTCAGGCCGAACCTGGCCCTGCTGGTGCACCTGGGCATGACCGGCAAGAAGCCGACCAGGTAACGGCGGACCTGCGGGCCACCGGACCGCCGGCCCGCCGGGTCACGGAGTCGCCCCTCCCGGTCCGCCGCCACCGGGCCCCGACCCCACCGGGTCCCGGCCTCACCGGGTCCCGAGCCCACCGGGTCCCGCCGTTGCCCGGCCCACCGTTACCGAGTCCTGCTGCGACGGGGACCCGCCGCGGTCAACGGCGCTCCAGGCGGAACAACCGGATCTCGCGCTCGATGCGCGCCTGGTACGCCGCGTACGGCGGCCAGAACCCCAGCACGGCCCGCCATGCCGCGGCGCGCTCCGCGCCCTGCAGCAGCCGTGCCCGTACGGCGATGTCCTGGCCCTTCCAACTCACGTGCGCATCAGGATGTTTGAGCAGGTTCGCGGTCCACGCCGGGTGCCCGGGCCGGCCGAAGTTGGAGCCGATCAGGATCCACCCGGCGCCGGACTCCTCCGGCATGCAGGCGAGCGGCGTGCTGCGGGGCTGCCCGGTCCTGGCTCCCTTCACGGTGAGGATCACCCCGGGGAGCATGCGGGCGCTGGGGATGACCCGGCCGCGCGTGAGTCGGTGCACCGCCTTGTCCAGGGCGGGAATGACGTGGGGTGCGATCCTCGCGAACAGCATGGTCGACGAGACCTTCTGGACGAGCTTGACGCCGAGAGCCATCAGACGGCCGCCTTCGCGCTGGGGTGGAGGGGGGTGGTGGAGGCGCCGGGGGAGCCGGGGGTGCCGGAGGCGGTGGCTGCGCCGGAGGCGGTGGCTGCATCCGCGGTGAACAGGCCCGCCTCGCGGGCCGCGTGCGCCCGCAGGCGGTGGACCGGGCCGAACAGCAGATCGTCGGCCGCCGCCCGTTTGAAGTACAGGTGGGCTTCGTGCTCCCAGGTGAAGCCGATGCCGCCGTGCAGCTGGATCGCCTCGCCCGCCGTCAGCCGCAGGGCCTCCAACGCCTGGGCGAGGGCGAGTCCGCCCTGCCCCGGGTTCCATGCCGCGTAGTACGCGGCCGACCGGGCCGCCTGGACCTGTACGTACAGGTCGGCGAGCCGGTGCTTGACCGCCTGGAACGAACCGATCGCCCGGCCGAACTGCTCCCGGGTGCGCACGTACTCCACCGTCCGGTCCAGCGCCTGGCCGGCCGCCCCGGCCGCCTCGGCGGCGAGCACGGCGGCGGCGGTGCGCCCGGTGGCCGCCAGCGCACGGAGCACGCCGTCGCCGGAGCCGCCGTCGCCCCCCTCCTCCAGCACGTCGGCCTCCACGTCGCGCAGCTGAACGCGGGCCTGCGGCCGGGTCTCGTCCAGCGCGGTCTGCCTCGCCCGGACGAGCCCGGGCGCGTGCTCCCGCACCAGGAAGAGCAGGGTCCGGCTCCGCGCGAAGCCACCCGTGTGCGCGGGTACCAGCAGGAGGCCGGCGCTGTGCCCGTCGAGCACCTGGACGGCCTCCCCGTACAGCCGCCAGCCGCCTCCCTCGGCCCGGCGCGCCTGCACCCCGCCGGCCCGGCCCCCGCCGGCCCAGTCGCCCGGGGCGTTGTCGGCGGTCAGTCCGAGGGCCGTGGACAGGGCCGGGCCGGGGACCGCGAGCGCCGCAGTGAGTCCGCCGGTGGCGAGCTGCGGCAGCAGCGCGGAGCGTTGCGCGGCACTCCCGAGGGCGGTGATCAACGGCACGGCCAGCGCGGCGGTCGCGAACAGCGGCGAGGGCAGCAGCGCCCGCCCGGTCTCCTCGCAGGCCAGCGCCAGGTCACCGGGGGCGCAGCCCACGCCTGCGTACTCTTCGGCCACCGCGATGCCGGGCAGGCCGACCTGCTGCGCCAGCCGTCCCCACAGCTCCCGGTCGTACCCGTCGGGGGTGCGGACGGCGGCCTTGACCTCGTCGGGGCCGCAGCGCTTGGCCAGGATCTCGCGCAGGGTACGGCGCATCCCGTCCTGCTCCGCGGTGAAGGCTGCATCCATCATCGGGCTCCTCCCCGTATCTGACGGCGCGTCATATTAGGGCGGGCGCCCCCAGATGCCCAGAGGCGCAACGGGTCACGGCGACCCGATCCGGGGCCTAGAACTGACACGCAGTCAGCTGTACGGTCCTCTCATGCCTGGACCCCTGCCCGGACCCGCGCCCGGCCCCCTGCCCGGTTCTCTGCCCGGCCCTGCGGCTGGACCTCTGGCTGGGCCTCCGAGCGGCCCCTCGCCCTCTCCCGCCGCACCGCGCCGCAGGGTCGCGGTCGTCGGCGTCGCCCTCTCGGACTGCGGCCGCGTCGACGGCACCACTCCGTACGCCCTGCACGCCCAGGCCGCCCGGCGCGCCCTGGCCGACTCCGGCCTGGACCGCTCCGTCATCGACGGCTTCGCCTCGGCCGGCCTCGGTACGCTCGCCCCGGTCGAGGTGGCCGAGTACCTGGGCCTGCGGCCCTCCTGGGTCGACTCCACCTCGGTCGGCGGCTCCACCTGGGAGGTCATGGCCGCGCACGCGGCCGACGCCATCGCCGCCGGCCACGCACGCGCCGTCCTGCTGGTCTACGGATCCACCGCCCGAGCGGACATCAAGGCCCGGCGCCGCACCTCGAACCTCTCCTTCGGCGCGCGCGGGCCGCTGCAGTTCGAGGTCCCGTACGGGCACACGCTCGTCGCCAAGTACGCGATGGCGGCCCGCCGCCACATGCACCAGTACGGGACCACCCTGGAGCAGCTCGCCTCGGTCGCCGTACAGGCCCGCGCGAACGCGGCCACCAACCCGGACGCGATGTTCCGCGACCCGATCACGGTCGACGAGGTCCTGTCCGGCGAGGTGATCGCCGACCCCTTCACCAAGCTGCACTGCTGCATCCGCTCCGACGGCGGCTGCGCGGTCCTGCTGGCGGCCGAGGACTGCGTGCCGGACACCGCCAAGAGGCCGGTCTGGGTCCTGGGGACGGGCACCGCCGTCTCCCACACGGCCATGTCGGAGTGGGAGGACTTCACGGTGTCCCCGGCCGCCGTCTCGGGCCGACTGGCCTTCCGGCGGGCGGGGCTCACACCCGCGGACGTGGACGTCGCAGAGTTGTACGACGCCTTCACGTACATGACCCTCGTGGCCCTGGAGGACCTCGGGTTCTGCGCGAAGGGGGAGGGCGGAGCCTTCGTGGAGAAGGGCCGCCTGCTGCGGGACGGCGAGCTGCCGGTCAACACCGACGGCGGCGGGCTCTCGGCCTGCCACCCGGGCATGCGCGGACTGTTCCTGCTGGTCGAGGCGGTCCGCCAACTCCGTGGCGAACGCGGCCCGGGGCAGGTCACCCGCCGCGACGGCACCCTCCCCGAGGTGGCCCTGGCCTCGGGCACGGGAGGCTGGTTCTGCTCGTCGGGGACGGTGATCCTGGGGCGGGGGTGAGGGGCCCGCCCCGCCGGCCCGCCCCGCCGGCCCCGGCACGTCCCGTACAAGGCAGCCCTGCACGGCCGCATCTTCGCCAAGGTGGACCGTGCTTTCCCGTCCTCGCAGGTCTGCTCGGCCTGCGGATTCAGGGACGGCC
>NZ_JBHWJJ010000159.1:0-17588 GCF_042732005.1 Streptomyces sp. NPDC059851
CCGCCGGCGGCCGGGGGGGGCGCGCCCCGGCGCCCCGCCACGCCCCCCCGCCCCCCCCCCGGCCCGCCCGGGGGGCCCCCCCCCCCCCCGGGGGGGGGGGGGGCCCCCCACCGCCGTGCGCCTGCGCGTCAGTCCCACCCGGTACGGCGTCTGCTGCGCGGCGCCGATCTCGGCGCCGCGTACCGCACAGGGAGTGCGTGCCGGAGCCGGCCGCCGGCGAGTGGGCACCGCGTTCGCCGAGGCCGCGTTCCGGGCCGACGAGGCGGTGGTGGCGCTGCTCCGCCGGGTCGGGGCGCGCATGCCCCTGGGCACTCGTGACGAACGCGACGGAGGAGCTGGAGGCGGACTTCTTTCGACGGCGTAGACGTTCCTTTTAGCCACCTCCCGCTCCGGGAGCTGATGTTCGGGCTCGCGACGGCCGGGACTACGGCGTCGCTCTCAGTTCGATCGATTGGACCAGTGCACTCCCGTCTGGAGAGGAAATAACCAACTGGGTATTGCCGACTATGGCGTCTCTAAGTTGAGAAACCCAAATGCTTTGACGGATTCGAGTGAAGGCCGAGGCGTCGTCCAGGCCTGGAAACCACAGCACGAAAACCTCGTCACGGCCATCCAATCGCCTGATTCGAGTAAAGGCGTAATCTTCGCCCACCAGCAGACATCTCACGTTTCCGGTCGTAGTCGGCATGATCCTCATGTCCTCTCCCGGTGGCCCCGTTAGACCTCCTGGAACCCTTCAGGAAGCCCACGATTCGATGGAAATCACCAGGCGCACGTCCTTTGAATCTCAAGGATTCAGTGCAGCAGTGCGGCGGTGATGGCGACGAAGTCATGCATTCGAACGCCGCGTTCCAGGTTAATGTCAAGTGCGGCCAGCACAAACGCGATCTGGTTACATATGATATGGCTGTCGGCGCCAGCAAAGACAAGCCCGATGATGCGGTTAGACTCATCCACGACCAAGCTGCCTGAGTCGCCACGGTCCCCAATGCCGAGGCCTCCCACAGCAATCTGGTCAAGGAAGGAGAAGTGTCCAACGTCTGTTATCTCGACAGTGACATCTGCGTCGATCGCGGTTACAAGCCCGCTCGTTACCCCGGTGCTGCGACCCGATTTTCTCACGGTTGACCCAATAACCGGGAACCCAAGGCCAGAGATCGGCGCCAGCCCGAGCAGCTCGGGCAAGAGGAATCGAGCTCCTGTCAGGCGAGCAACAGCGGCATCCACCCGGTCGGTGAATGCCGTTCGGTGTAGTCGGGCCACCACATCTCCGGATGTAACCGTTTGTTTGTCCTCGTCCCCGGGCTGGGTGGCTAGATCATCGGCTTGGCATGTCGTGCGTCGGCAGAGTACGTGCCAGTTGCTGAGGATCATGTCTTCGCCATTAGCGTTATCGAAGAAGGCTCCGCCGAGAGTTCCGGCGTTTCTGGGCTCTGACTCGCCAGGCGGTCTGTGGCCGATGCTGATCCCGCCGACTAGGGGATCATGTCTTTTGTGGTGGTCTTGCGCGTCCAAGGACATGAACTCGGCTTCAATGACGTCAACTGGGATCCCCTCGATCTCGGCGGGAAGTCTGTCCTCGGTGCGCAGCTGGGTATCAGGGATCTTGCGGCGAACGTAAACAATGACGGCTATCTGGCCTGTAGGCCGGCCCCCGGTTTCTTTCAGTCCGACGCCGATTCCGGTCACGTTCGGGTATGAGCGAAGGCGATCGGCCGTCGCCTGCTTTACCTGGCGTGCTCGTGAGACCATGGCCTGATCGACTTCCCACTCACTCACCGAGATCCCTCCTCGCCAGGTTGGGTGGATGGTCGGGGGTCACGGCCCTGCCGTCAGCTCGACCGATTGGACGCTCCTCCTGCCAACCGGATGACTGATGGTGGCCTGAAGGCCCTTCAGCATGGCAGCCCGGAGTTGAGAGACCCACATGCTGTAGTGGATGCTGTCAAAAGCCGATACTTCGTCTTCCCTGAAGCCCCACAACACGAAACGCTTTACCGTGCCGGTCGTCGTTTCTGTGATATCGGTGAAAGCCTGACCGTCACTCGCTATCAGGTTTGTCACGCTTCCGGTCGTCAGAGCCATGGCCCTCATTCCCTTCCTGCTGGCTCTCCCGGGCGGTCAGCCGTTCGGCCAGGTACCGCGCGACGCGCAGGTCGCCGATCACTCGCATCTTCCCCTGCCCAAATGCGTCCAGCGGGGCCAGCTCGCCCCGGGTGATACGCCGCCAGGTCTCCTCCCCCAGCAGGAGCTCGAGATCGGGACCGTGCACGAATCCGGGAATGACCTTGGCGCCCTCCGGTCCGATTTCCAAAGACCAGGAACGGACTTCAGCGCCACTCGTGATCCCGAAGTGGACCCGAGCGTGGTGCGGAGAGTCATCGACTAGCCGGCCCAGTCGCTGAAACGACCGGTCAAGGTCCATCTCGTCCTCGGCGGCCAGCGTGGTCCAGGGAACACCACAGGCCAGCAGGAAGTCGTGGCCCTGGAACCGAACAGGTGTAGACGCAGGTACGAGATTGTCCTGGGCCATGCCGTCCTCCCTATCACCAACGAAGGTACGGGGTAGCGGAGTCTGATGGTCACACCCGGCGGCAACGCACATTCCATTGCATCCGAGTCCGGCTCGTCTCGCCAGTCAGGGACTTCTGAGGTTGAATGGCTGGGGCCCTGCCCCGCGAGACGCCTGGCCCATCGCCAAAGGCACGTTTGGCGGCTTGAGCGACGTTAGCCGTCGAGGAACCATTCACGAGCAGCTGGCCACGCCGACCTCAGCTCGGTGCTGGACTTCCTGCCGCCCGGCTGACGTTGCGGGCGCAAGCGGGCGCGGCCCGCTGCTCGTGTCCCCCGGTGGACCCCCGACGGGACCGCGGTACCGCGTGGCCCCAGCCCCGGCCGGATCGGCTCCCGCCGCGCAGTCTTCGGCCGGGCGGCGCGCGGTCAGTGGGCCTCGGCCGTGTGCCGGCGGCACTCGGCCAGGACCTGCGCGACCTGCGCCGCCGTCCCGGGGTCAGCGGGCGGGGGCAGGAGCGCGCCCGCAGCGGCCAATGTCCCCCAGAACGTGGCGGCGTTGCCCCGGGGTTGCCGGACGGGCTGCCGGGCGAGCAGCAGGAACGCCGCGGTGAGCTCGCCCTTGACGAAGCGCCGGGACAGGCCGTGCGCGACCCCGCTGCTGATCCCGCCCAAGGCCGCCCCCGCAGTCTTCAGCAGCCCCAGCACCTCCTGCTCGTGCCCGTCCAGCGTCCGGGGCACGTCGAACACCCCGAGCAGCTCCAGCAGTTCGCCGACCGACTCCTCCTCGTCCGGCCCGTACTCGGCGAAGAGCGCCTCGGCCACCCGGCCGAGCCGTTCCCGTACCCGCGCGTCCGGTACACCGAGCGCCCGGCAGACGGCCCACACCGCGGCGGGCCGGTCGCCACTGCGCAGCGCCAGTCCGGCGAACACGCCGACGGGGCCCTGCCCCTCCGCCAGCAGGCGACGGGCCTGCGCCACCGTGTCCGCGTCGGGGCAGGCCGGGCGGCCCGCGGCATCGGTCGTACCTGTTCCTGCGATCCCGGCCATGTTCCCCCCGGTCGTGTAAGGCGCCCGTCGCGCCCCGTGTTCAGCGCCCGCGCGGAGTCGTGAGACTACTGGGCGTCCCCGGCAGCGCCGACGTCTCCACCGGTGTGGGTACCAGCACCGGTACCGGCCGGCACCGGGCCCTGCCACAGCATCAGGTTGCTCATCAGCTCGGCCTGTTCGACGGCGTCGTCGAGGGCGTGGTGGGTGTGGCGGCGGCGGGAGCGGAGCTCGGCCGGCATCCGGCCCTTGACGGCGGCACGCAGCGGGACCCGCGCCTTCGCCGCGTACAGGGTCTTCATGTCGAGACAGCCGGAGTGTCCGAAGGGGCTGTCACCGCCGAACCGCATCAGGTACCAGTACAGGAAGGTCCAGTCGAAGGAGGCGGGGTAGCCGCACATCACCGGCTGCGCCCCGGCAGCCTCGGCCACCTTGCGCACCCAGGTCCGGAACTCGGCCATGGCCGTGCCCGGGTCGGTGCCCTCGCGCAGCAGCCTGTTCCGGTCCAGCCCGCTGACGGCGAGGGCCTCGGGGTCGTACTGGTCGCTGATCGGGCGCAGTTCGCGGTAGAAGGTCTGCTGTTCGGGGTCGGCGGCCGTGTACGTGGCGCCGTCCTGCCGCCCGGCGACGGCGGCACCGAAGCTGATCATGGAGTAGGGGCCGGGGATCGGGCCGTCGGCCTCGATGTCGACGGAGATGTAAATGCTGGGACGTGCGGTACGGGCTGCCATGCGCCGAGCATGCCAGCCCGTACCGCGGACGATCATCTGGATTTCCTCGGCCCTACGGGACCGGGGTGAGGTACATGCCGGTCTGGTCCGCGCCGGCGGTGTTCTTGCAGCCGATGCTGGAGGCGGCGCCCTGGCCCACGGCCAGCGCCAGGCAGCGGCCCAGCGCCAGGTGACCGAAGTGGTTGGGGTGCATGGACTCCTGGATCAGGCCCTGCGTCTCGCTGCTGTCGATCCAGCGCGCCCACTCGCTCGTCTTCGCCGACGCCGGCGTGGTGGTGGTGACCTGCTTGCTGGCCTTGGCGCACACCTCGCGGCCCTGCATCATGTCCCGCAGGTCGAGGAACTGCACGCCCTTCTCCGCTGCGACCGCCTTGAGGCGGTTCGCGATCTGCGGGACGAGGGAATCCCGCGCCCAGTCGGAGTCCCGGTTCCAGAACGGGCAGCCGCCGGTGTTCAGGCGGCTCCAGTCGCTCTGGGTGTACCGGTTCTCGGCCCCGCGCGGGATCGGCGACGGGTAGGACTGCAGCACGATCCGGTACGCGGAGTCGCCGTAGCCGGCGGCGCGCATCACGGCGCGGATCTCGTCCACTGACTTGCCGACGTTCGCCATGACGCCGTCGATCTTCTGGTCGACGCCGTACTGCTGGTCGTCGTAGCAGTACGAGTTCCAGATGATGAAGTCGTACGCGCACTCCTTGATGATGTCGGCGAAGCCCAGGTCGTTGCCGCCGATGGACAGGGCGATGACCTTGACGTCGTGGCTCGCGGCGACGGCGGCGAGCTGGTCGGCCTGCGGGGCCTCGCCCCTGAAGGGGACGCCGCCGTTGACGGAGCGGAAGACGTTCTGGGAGGTGGCACCCGAACAGGCCAGGTTGACGGCCACGTCGGCGATCGCCCCGGCGCTCTTGACCTCGGCGGAGTCGGAGCGGTGGCATCCGCCCGCGGTGGCGCCGTACACCTTCGACGGGTCGTAGACGCTGCCGCTGACCCAGGCCCGGTCGGTGCCGGTCCGGTTGCCCGAGTTGGTGAGGCTGTTGCCCTTCCAGCGCCCGGCCTCGCCGGAGATGTAGCTGTCGCCCATGGCCACCACGGCGGTGGGCCCGGTCCCGGGGGCGGCGGCCGCGGTCCCGGCCGGGACGGCGACCAGTGCACCGGCGGCGAGCGGCAGGGCCAGCCCGGCCCCGGCCAGTCGTCGCACCCGACGGCGTGTCCTGTCCTTGCTGGCATAGCGGAATCCGGTCACGACGGAACTCCTGCGGTAGGCCATGCCGGAGCCGGAGCGGGAGAGAACTCCGGGGCATGGCTGGGGAAGTGGGGGACACCGCCGGCCGGTGGCACGGGAAAGGTGACACGCCCCGCCTTGTTACCGCTAGGTAGCCGCAGATTACGATGAAGTAACGACCGACCGGTCGTTCGGCCGCCCGAGTTCCGGTTCGCCCGGCCCGTCATTCCCCGCGCGCCGCCCCGCCGCGCCCGGTACGGTCACCCGACCGGAACAGGAGACACGGGGAGTGGGGGCGGTGCGGAGGCGGTACGACCAACGGGTGCTCACCCTGGTCGAAGTGCTTGGCCAGGCAGAGGACTTCGAGCAGGCCAGAGCGGAGTTCGGGATGCGGGGACGGCCCGTCGTGGCCTAGTTCGGCCGGGGCGGGGGACCGTCCGCCGGAGTCCTCGCCGCCGGTTCCGGAGCACGCCTGTTCTGCGTCGAGGTCCGGTTTCTTCGGCGCACGCAACCGCCGTACCGAGCGGGCGGCGGGCTGGCGGATCAGTCAGCTCGCGAAGACGGCCGTGCTCGAAACGTACGCACGCCGCACCGAGCTGGTGGACGCCGACCCGGGAGCAAGTGGAGGAGCACCGCTCCCACACCACCGCCCACCGGCCGGGTCCACGGCGCGCGCGGGCCCTGGAACGCTGGGGTCGCTACGACACGGGATCCCTCGCATTCGGCACGCCTCCGAGGCGCGGCGGCTGGCTCGGACGTTCGGCTGGCTGCTCGGGACGGCGTTCACCGTGGGCTGCTTCCGGCAGGCGCAGGGCCCGCTGCGCCGGCCGTTCCTGTTGATCGGCTGCGGCTGCGGCTGTCTCGTCGGCGCGCTGGTGTGTGCGGCCCCGGGCACCGCGGCACGGCGGGCTGCTGCTGCGCGCACCGCCGGCGCGGGAGCCGTGTTCCGGCGGCGGGCCGAGGGGGCGGCGCACCTGCGCGGGCTGGTCGGCGGGCTCGTCGCCGCCGCGGTCTTCCTCTGCCTGGTCCACGGGGTACCGGGGGTCCCCGTGGACGCCGTTGCAGATGCTGGTCACCGCCGCGGTCACGGTGACCGTGGTCGGCATCTGGCTGCTGATGCGTCAATGGACCACGCGGACCGAGTGGCTGACGGCCACCGTCCCGCTCGCGGTGACCCTGGTGACCGGCCTGGTCGTCGCCTCCGGTTCCGTCCTCCACGGGCTGTGCGCGGACGGCCTCGACCTCACTCCGGACGGGCTGGACGTCCCCGGCCGCGGCAGGTCGCGGCCGGGACGAAGCTGGCCTCCTACCTCGGCGTGGGCCTGTTGCAGCCGGCGCTGCGGGGGATCGCCAAGCACGTCCACTTCCCCTTCACCAGGCCCGGCGAGCACCTCAACGTGGCGGTGTACGTCCTCCTCCACGTGGGGGTCGTCGCCCCGCTCGCGGGCCTCGCCCTCGACAACGCCGCGCGGGCCGTAGCCCGCACGCAACAGGCGACCGAGCAACGTCGCGCCGCGCCCTCCCACTTCGGGGCGGACCCCGAGTGGATGTGCGTCCAGCCGACCGTTCCCCTGGCGGTGCTCATGCCGCGGGAGGCCTGCTGGATCCCGGCCGGCCGTACCTGTTCTTCGGCGTCGCCGACGAGACGGCGCTGCTGTGGAAAACCGGGACGGACGCACCGCTGAAGGAGCCCGTCGGCCGGGTCCGGCTCGTCCCGGTGGAGGACCCGGCGCGGGACTGCCCGCCACCACCCGGCGGTTGACCGGTGGAAGCGGGCGGTGCACCGGCTGGACGCAAGCGGCCCCGGGCCCTTGCGGGCCGGGGCCGGTTCCCGGTGCTGCCGGTGTGCGGTCAGCCGACCAGGCGTTCGTATGCCGGGAGGGTGAGGAAGTCCGCGTAGTCGGCGTCCAGGGACACCTGGAGGAAGAGGTCGTGGGCCTCCTGCCACTTGCCGGCCGCGAAGGCCTCGTCGCCCACCTCGGCGCGGATGGCGGCCAGTTCCTCGGCGGCGATCCTGCGGGTGAGCTCGGCGGTGGCGCGCTCGCCGTTCTCGAAGACGACGCCGGCGTTGATCCACTGCCAGACCTGCGAGCGGGAGATCTCGGCCGTGGCCGCGTCCTCCATCAGGCCGAAGATGCCGACCGCGCCCAGGCCGCGCAGCCAGGCCTCGATGTAGCGGATGCCGACCTGGACGGCGCCCAGCAGGCCCTCGTACGTGGGCTTGGCGTCCAGCGAGTCGATGGCGATGAGCTCGCCGGGGGCCACCGAGACGTCCTCGCGGAGGCGGTCCTTCTGGTTCGGCCTGTCGCCGAGGACGGCGTCGAAGGAGGCCATGGCGATGGGGACCAGGTCGGGGTGGGCGACCCAGGAGCCGTCGAAGCCGTCGTTCGCCTCGCGGTCCTTGTCGGCCTTGACCTTCTCGAACGCGATGCGGTTGGCCTCGGCGTCCTTGCGGGACGGGATGAAGGCCGCCATGCCGCCGATGGCGTGCGCGCCGCGCTTGTGGCAGGTGCGGACGAGCAGTTCGGTGTACGCGCGCATGAACGGGGCGGTCATCGTGACCGCGTTGCGGTCCGGCAGGACGAACTTCTCGCCGCCGTCACGGAAGTTCTTCACGATGGAGAACAGGTAGTCCCAGCGGCCCGCGTTCAGACCGGCGGCGTGGTCGCGCAGTTCGTAGAGGATCTCTTCCATCTCGTACGCGGCCGTGATGGTCTCGATCAGGACCGTCGCGCGGACCGTCCCCTGCGGGACGCCGACGTAGTCCTGCGCGAAGACGAAGATCTCGTTCCAGAGGCGCGCCTCCAGGTGGGACTCCGTCTTCGGCAGGTAGAAGTACGGGCCCTTGCCCAAGTCGATCAGACGCTGCGCGTTGTGGAAGAAGTACAGGCCGAAGTCCACCAGGGCGCCCGGCACCGGCCGGCCGTCGACCGTGACGTGGCGCTCCTCCAGGTGCCAGCCGCGCGGCCGCATCACGACGGTCGCGAGCTCCTCGGCGGGCCTCAGGGCGTACGCCTTGCCCGTCCGCGGATCGGTGAAGTCGATGCGGCGCTCGTAGGCGTCGATCAGGTTCAGCTGGCCGAGGACGACGTTCTCCCAGGTGGGGGCCGAGGCGTCCTCGAAGTCGGCGAGCCAGACCCGGGCGCCCGAGTTGAGGGCGTTGATGGTCATCTTGCGGTCGGTGGGACCGGTGATCTCCACACGGCGGTCGTTCAGGGCGGCCGGGGCCGGGGCGACCTGCCACTCGCCCTCACGGACCTGTGCGGTGTCCGGGAGGAAATCGAGGTGGGAGGTGCGGGCGATCTCGGCTCGGCGCTCGGCGCGGCGCGCGAGGAGCTCGTCCCGGCGGGGGGTGAACCGCCGGTGGAGCTCGGCCACGAAGGCGAGGGCCGCCCCGGTCAGGACCTCGTCCTGGCGGGGCAGGGGAGCGGCGTCGACGATGGCCGGCGATGACGGCGCTGGTGCGGACATATCTGTCACTCCTTCAGCGGCGGTGCCTGGCGGCCGCGGGGGAATGCTCGCGTGGGACGGCACGCAGTGCCGTCGGGGGTGGAGAGTTCCGGGATA
Organism: Streptomyces sp. NPDC059851; assembly: GCF_042732005.1. Classification (NCBI taxonomy): domain Bacteria; kingdom Bacillati; phylum Actinomycetota; class Actinomycetes; order Kitasatosporales; family Streptomycetaceae; genus Streptomyces; species Streptomyces sp. NPDC059851. Next base: position 9,079 of record NZ_JBHWJJ010000159.1, read on the forward strand.
CGGTCGCGGGCGCCGTCTGGGGTTCAGGGCGCTTCTGACCAGTGGATAGTAATTTCCTTATGGTGGAAGTTCAATGGTTTGTTGATGTCGAGATTCTCCGAGTCGACACACTCCCAGCGGGCGTGGCCCTCAGTGCCACCCCGGTCACAGCCCGCTCAAGGCGGCCCTGCCCGCGCTCAGTCGAGTCGTGCGAGGTCGGGCGGGGTGTCGATGTCGAACGCCTCGGCGACGTCCCCGCACTCCACCAGCGTGAGCTCGTCCGCGTGCCGCGTCAGGTGCACTCGGGCGCCCTTGTCACCCGTCGCCGTGGCCGCGATGTCCGCCCAGCGGTCCGCCCCGAAGAGCACCGGGTGCCCGCGCTCCCCGCCGTACGCCGCCGCCACGAGGCTCGCCGGGGACCGGTACGCCGCGAGGACCCGGGCCACGGCCGCCGCCCCGATCCCCGGCTGGTCCACCAGCGAGACCAGGGCCGCGCCCGCCCCCGTACCGGCGAGCGAGGCGAGGCCGGCCCGCAGCGAGGAGCCCATGCCCTCCGCCCAGTCCGGGTTGTCGACGACCGTGCAGCCGCCGAGGTCCGCCCGCTCGCGCACCTCGGCGGCCGAGGCGCCGAGCACCACGTGCACCGGGCCGCAGCCCGCCTCGCGCAGCACCCGGACCGCGTTCTCGACGAGCGGGCGACCCCGGTAGGGGAGCAGGGCCTTGGGGCGGCCACCGAGGCGGCGGCCGCCACCGGCCGCCAGGAGGAGACCGGCGATCACCGGGCCGGAGGACCGTTCGGACGGAAGGGATCCGGACGGAGGGGATCCGGATGGACGGGAGTCGGAGTGGGCGGGGCGCCCGGGGAGACGGGGGAGGGAGCCCGAGGGGGAGTCGGCTGGCATGGCAGCGATTCTCGCCCCTGGACCGGGGCCGTGGTGTGCGGCGGCCGGGCGAGGGTGCGCCACAGGGTGCGTCGCAGCGAGGCGACCACGGCGCCCAGCCGCAGCGGTTCGCAGACCCGGTCCTCGACGGCGGCCGCCAGCGCGCGCTCGTCCCGGTCCGTGAGGGGCGCCGTCGGGGCGGCCTGCGCGGCGAGCGGGTTCCGGGCCGGGTTGCGGACGACGTGCATCGGGCGTCTCCTTGCCGATCGGGGGCCAATGCCGCGAGTCTGGACCCGTGATTGGCCTGGCAGGCAGAGCCAATCGGGGGAGGTTGGCATGGCAAACGGGCGAGTGGTCCGGACGGCGGACAGAACGATCGGCAGCCGCGCCCTCGCGGCGCTGCTCCCCGCCGAGGTGCGGGCCCGCCCCGGCTACCGGTCGCTCGCCGAAGCCGTACGCGCCCTGGTCCTCGACGGCCGCATACCCCTGCACGTACGCCTGCCCGCCGAACGCGAGCTCGCCGAGGCGCTGGGAGCCAGCCGGGCCACCGTCACCGCTGCCTACGACCTGCTGCGCGGGAGCGGCTACTGCCGCAGCCGGCGCGGCTCCGGCACCTGGACCGAACTGCCCGACGGCCACGGCCCCGTCGGCGCCCACCTGATGGACGCGACCGCAGGCCGCCGCACCCACCGGGAAGACGGCATCGACCTCGCCATCGCGGCCATGGGAGCCCCGCAGGAGAGCCTCGCCGAGGCCCTCTCCCGGGCGGCGACCCGGCTGCCCGCCCTCGCCCGCGACCCCGGCTACCACCCCTTCGGGCTGCCCGAGCTGCGCCGCGCCGTCGCCGACCGGTTCACCCGGCGCGGCCTGGCCACCCGCCCCGAGCAGATACTCGTCACCGCCGGCGCACAGCAGGCCTTCGTCCTGGTCGCGGGCCTGCTGTGCCACGCCGGCGACCGCGTGGTGACGGAGAACCCGACCTACGCGAACGTCCTCGACGCCCTGCGGCACGCCCGCCTGCGGACCGTGCCCCTCGCCGTCTCCGACGCGGGATGGGACATGGAGACCGCCGAATCCACGCTGCGCCAGACCGTGCCGCGGCTGGCGTACGCCATCCCGGACTTCCACAACCCGACGGGCGCGCTGATGCCGCCCGAGCAGCGGCTGCGGCTGCTGGCGGCGACCCGCCGGACCGGCACCTGGCTGGTGGTCGACGAGACCATCGCCGACATCGCGCTCGACGTCCCCGCCCCGCCGCCGCTGGCCTCGCTGGCGCCGCGCGGCACGGCGGACCACGTGGTGACGATCGGCTCGCTCAGCAAGACGCACTGGGGCGGGCTGCGGGTGGGCTGGATCCGGGCCCCGCAGAAGCTGGTCGCCGAACTGACCGCGGTGCGGGTGGCGGCCGACATGACCGGCTCGGCACTCGACCAGCTGGTCGCGCTGACGCTGCTGGAGGGGGAGGAGCGGACCCTGCCGGCCCGTCTCGCGCAGCTGCGGGACCGGCGCGAGACCCTCGTACGGGCGCTGCGGCGGCACACCCCCGAGTGGTCCTGGCGCGTTCCACCGGGCGGGCTGTCGCTCTGGGTGGACCTCGGCGCGCCGGTGAGTTCGGCGCTGGCGGAGCGGGCCGCCGCCGGCGGGGTGCACATCGGGCGCGGGGCCCGCTTCGGGGTGGACCCGGGCACCTTCGAGCACCGGATCAGGATCCCGTACACCCTCCCGGCGGACCGCCTGGAGGAGGGGGTCCGCCGCCTTGCCGCGGCCTTCCACGACGGCGCACCGCTGGCCCCGTCGGTGGAACGGCCCCACTGGGTGGCCTAGCCGGAGTCCGCCCGGGGGAGGGCGGTTACGGGGTGCGGATGAGACGGCGGGTGGCGGCCGCGGCCACCGCCGCGGTACGGGAGTCCACGCCGAGCTTGGCGTAGACGTGCACCAGGTGGGACTTGACCGTCGCCTGGCTGAGGAAGAGCCGCTTGGAGATCTGCTGGTTCGACAGGCCGTCGGCCACCAGCTGGAGCACCTCCAGCTCCCGCTTCGTCAGCGCCTCCGCGGGCGTCCGCATCCGGTCCATCAGGCGCAGCGCCACCGCCGGGGCCAGCGCCGACTGGCCCGCCGCGGCGGTGCGCACGGCAGCCGCCAACTCCTCCGGCGGGGCGTCCTTGAGGAGGTAGCCCGAGGCGCCCGCCTCGACCGCCGCGAGGATGTCCGCGTCCGTGTCGTACGTGGTCAGCACCAGGACCCGGGGCGCCCCGGGCCGGGCGGTGATCTCCGCGGTCGCCGCCGAGCCGTGCATGCCCGCGCCGAACTGGAGGTCCATCAGGACGACGTCCGCCTGCCCGGTGCCGGCCAGCTCCACCGCCCGCTCGGCGGTCGCCGCCTCCGCGACCACCGTGAAGTCCGGTTCCGTGTCCAGCACTGCGCGCAGCCCGGCCCGCACCACCGGGTGGTCGTCGGCCAGCAGCAGTCGGATCGTCATCAGCAGGCCTCCAGGTGTTCCGCGGTGTCAGCGGTGTCCGCGGTGCGGGGGGTGTCCGCACGGGCTCCGGCGTCCGCGGCGTCCGCGGGCAGCGGCAGGGTGACGGCCACGGCGGTGCCCTGGCCCGGCGCGGACTCCACGGTGAACAACCCGCCCAGCGTCTCGGCCCGCGCCCGCATCGCCGGCAGCCCGAAGCCGCCTTCGCCGGAGGGCGCGCTGGCCGGGTCGAAGCCGCCCCCGTCGTCAACGACGTCCAGCGTGACGGACGCGTCCATGAAGGTGAGGGTGATCTCGGCCCGCCCGGCCCCGGCGTGGCGCACCACATTGGCCAGGGCCGATTGCGCGATCCGCAGCAGGGCCACCTCGTACGGGGTGGGCAGCTCCCGCGGCCTGCCGCTGACCGAGAACCGGGCCTGCGGCGCCGATGCGCACAACCGCTCCAGGGCGGCGGCCAGCGAGCCGTGCTCCAGGTCCGGCGGGGTCAGCGCCCGGACGAACCGGCGCGCCTCGGCGAGGTTGTCCTGGGCGGCCTCCCGGGCCCGGCCGATGTGCTCCAGCGCCGGCGCCACGCGCGGATCGCGCTCGGGCAGCGCCCGCTCGGCGGCCCGCAGCAGCAGTTGGATGGAGGACAGCCCCTGGGCGAGGGTGTCGTGGATCTCCCGGGCCAGTCGCTCCCGCTCCGCCGTGGTCCCGGCGTCGCGCTCGGCGGCGGCCAGCTCGGCCCGGGTGGCGATGAGCTCCTCGATCAGCTCGCGGCGGCGTTCGCTCTCCCGGTACAGCGCCTGGTAGCCGAGGACGGTCGCGACGGCCACGGCGGCGCCGAGCAGCGGCCCGAGGAAGGCGCCCGGGGTCACGGTGCCGCTGTGGCCGAGGAACGCGGCGATGGCCGCGCAGGCGGTGACGGCCACGGCCGCGACGCCCCAGCGCAGCCGCAGGAGGTGCAGCTCCAGGAAGTACAGCGGGAACGCGATCCACAACCCGTCCGGGGACAGCACCAGCAGCCCCGCCCACACCGCGCCGAGCGCCGCGAGCCACAGCGCCGCGGCCGCGGTCGATCCGCGGACGGCGGGGGAGCGGGTGCCGGCCCCGTACACCGCGGCGAGTGCGGCGCAGACGGTGACCACCGCGTCCGCCGAGGGAACGGAATGGGCGACTGCCCGCCCCGCGGCGAGCACGAGCAGGGCCACCAGCAAGGCGTGCAGGCACAGCCGCAGGACGCGGGAGACGGGAGTGACGCGGGAAACGCGGGAGGCAGGGGTGACGCCGGAGGTGCGGGTGTGGGTGCGGGTGCGGGGGCGGGAAGGTGACGCGGTCATGGCCCGACCAGCGTAAGCGGGTCCCGGGCGGTGCCGGTCAATCGAAAGTTTGATGTCGGGATGCGTCCTTCGATACGAGGATCGCTCCCGTGGCGCGATGCCCGGCGGGCACGCGGGAGACCAGGGTGGGGGGCATGTTCGTCGCTTGGAGAGATCTACGGTTCGCGAAGGGCCGCTTCGCACTCATGGGCTCGGTGGTCCTGCTGATCACCCTGCTGGTAGGCCTGTTGTCCGGCCTCACCTCCGGCCTGGCCCGGGAGAACATCTCGGCCGTCACCGGCCTGCCCGCCACCCACCTGGCCTTCGCCGAGCCGCCCGGGGACCAGAAGGTGTCGTTCACCAACTCCCAGGTCTCCGAGAAGGCCTGGCAGACCTGGCGGACGCAGCCCGGGGTGAGGTCGGCGCAGCCGCTCGGCATCCGCACCACCCAGGCCGCCGCCGGCGAGCGCACCGCCGCCGTATCCGTCTTCGGCGTGGACCCCGCCGGCCCGCTCGCGCCACCCGCTGCCGCAGGCCCCGGCCAGGGCCGGGTGGTCCTCGCGGAGAAGGCCGCGAAGGAGCTCGGGGGCCTCACGGCCGGCTCCCGGCTGAAGATCGGCCCGCTGGAGCTGGCCGTGGCCGCGGTCTCCGGGACCGCCGCCTACAGCCACACCCCGGTCGTCTGGATGGACCTGAACGACTGGCAGCGCATCGGCAACCCCGGAGCCTCCCCCGACACCGCGGCGACCGTCGTCGCCCTGGACGCGCCCGACGCGTCCGGTGCGGCCCTCGCCGCCGGCGACGGGGCCGCCGGCACCCGGGCGCAGACCGTCGAGGAGGCCCTCGGCGCCATAGGGTCGTACCAGGCCGAGAACGGCTCGCTGCAGCTGATGCGGGGCTTCCTCTTCGCCATCTCCGCCCTCGTCATAGGGGCCTTCTTCACCGTGTGGACCATCCAGCGGGCCGGTGACATCGCCGTCCTGAAGGCGCTGGGCGCCTCCACCCCCTACCTGCTGCGGGACGCCCTCGGCCAGGCCGTGGTCATGCTGGCGATCGGCACCGGGCTCGGCACCGCGCTCGCGGCCTGCACCGGCGCGCTGATCAGCGGCGGCGACGTGCCCTTCGTCCTCGACGCCGCGACCGTCCTGGGACCCGCCGCGATCATGATCGTGCTCGGTGCGCTGGGCGCCGCCCTGTCCATCCGACGGATCACCGCCGTCGACCCCCTGACCGCGCTCGGGAGCGCCCGATGACCCTCCTCGTCCACCACGCCACGCTCACCTACCCGGACGGCGAGAGCCGGCTGACCGCACTCGACGAGGTCTGCCTGGAGGTGGCCGCGGGCACGCTGACGGCCGTGGTCGGGCCCTCCGGGTCCGGGAAGTCCAGCCTGCTCGCGGTCGCCGCCACCCTGGTCACCCCCGACTCGGGCCGGGTGGAGGTGGCCGGGCAGGACACGACCGTGCTCTCTCCGGCGGAGAAGGCGGCCCTGCGCCGCGAGAAGATCGGCATCGTCTTCCAGCAGCCCAACCTGTTGGCCTCGCTCACCGCGGCCGAACAGCTCCAGGTCATGGCGCACCTGTCCGGCCGCCCCTCGAAGGTCCTGCGCCGCCGGGCGCTGGAGCTGCTGGACGCCGTCGGCATGGCCGACAAGGCGGACAAGCGCCCGCACCAGTTGTCCGGGGGCCAGCGCCAGCGCGTGAACATCGCGCGCGCCCTCATGAACGAGCCCGCGGTGCTGCTGGTCGACGAGCCCACCAGCGCCCTGGACCACGAGCGCGGCGCGGCCGTCCTCGACCTGCTGGTCACGCTCACCCGGGAGCGTTCCACGGCGACGGTGCTGGTCACCCACGACCGGGCCCACCTGGAGCGGATGGACCGCACGGCGACGATGACGGACGGCCGCCTCACCGAGGCCCGCGCGGTCACGGACACGGCCGTCGGTTCCACGGCCGGTTCGACGGTCGGTTCCGCGGCCGGGTGGACGGCCGGTTCCGCGGTCGCTCAGCCTGCGGGGCGTGCCGACGGCGCGAGGTAGGCGCGCCAGGGGCGCCCGTCGGGGAGGGCGGGCAGCGGGTGCGGCCGCCAGCCGCCGGCCCAGCGCGGCGGAGCAGCGCCGTCCGCCACCAGCACCGCTACGGGCGTGCGGGCCGCGAGGGCGGTGAGGCCCGCGGCGCTGATGCTGCCGTCGTGGCCGCCGTACACCTGGCGCGAGGCGCATCCCGCGCGGAACGCCACCCGGACCGCCTCCTCGCCGCTGACGACGCACGGCGGCCGTACGCCCTGGCGGTGCAGCTCGGCCACCACGGCGGTGAGGGCCGTCCGCATGTCCCGGCTGCGGGCCGCCACCGTGGCCGTGAGCAGCAGCTGGAGCGCGAGGTGCGCGGCCAGCGCCAAGCAGAGGGCGGTGCGGGCGAACGGGTGTCCGCGGGACGCGCGCAACAGCCGGGCCAGGCAGAGCGCGGCGGGCAGCGCGAGGAGGGCGTACGCGGGCAGCAGGAAGCGCGGGGCGGCGTACCCGACCATCAGCAGGTAGGGCGCGGCCACGGACAGTCCGGCCGCGGTGGCGACCAGGACCGGCCGCAGCAGATCCGTGCCGCGGTACGCGGCGACCATCCCGCCCGCGACCAGCAGGGGCAGGGCGAGCCACCACAGCCCGGTGACCGGCTGACCCCACGGCCCCTCGCAGGGGCGGCACAGGGTTCGGCCGCCGAGGGCGCGCAGGTGGTCCCAGAAGGCGGGGTGCCAGCCGAGACCGCCTTGGATCTCGTCCGCCCGGTGCAGCCGGGCCAGGACGCCGCCGTACCTCAGGTGCGCCTCCGCCAGCCACTGCGCCGACCCGGCGAGGGCGCCCGCCACGAGCACGGCGGGCAGGGCGGGCCGCCGCCAGGCGGGAACGGCCGCCGCGGCCCAGGCCAGGGGCAGGACCAGCCAGAAGGCGTCGGCGGGACGCATCAGCGCGGCGAGCGCCACCGCGGCACCCGTCCCGGCGAGGGCCAGGCGGTCCGAGCGGTCGGCGGCGGCGCGCAGGAAACAGCCGACGGTGATCAGCGCCGCGAAGGCCACCCACAGGTTGGGCATGGCCTGCGGCCCGTACGTCAGGGTGGGCCACAGGCCGGTGAACAGCAGTCCGGCGAGGGCGAGCACGGGAACGGGCAGCAGCCGGCGCCACACCCACAGCGCGAGCAGCAGGGCGGCCGCCGACAGCAGCGCGAGGAAGATCCTCAACACCAGGACCGAGGAGGTGAGGGCGGCCACGGGCGCGACGAGGTAGGTGATCCCGCGGGCGCGCGGGGCGCTGAAGAAGGCCGCGGGGGCGTCTCGGGCGACCTGGCTGACGTACACGGTCTCGTCCCAGCCGAAGCCGGTGCCGGGCACGACGAGGAGCAACTGGGCCAGGGCGTAGGCGGCGGCGACGGGTACCAGCCGGGCGAGGTCGCGCCGGCGCGCCGCCGGGTCCGCGGGCAGAGGGCGCAGGGAGTACCCCGGCAGGGGGGCCGTGAGGGAGTCGCGGGCCATGGGCGGGACCTCGGGGACCTCGGGGAGACGCGGACAGGTGCGCACCACGCTGCACCGCACGGCCCACCCGCGCCACACGAGCACCACCCCCGGCCCGACCGGACCCCGGATGTGCCCGGCCCCACGCCCGCCGTCCCCTGCGGGATCCGCCCCGCCTCCACGCCGGCGGGCGCTCCCGCCCGCGGCCGATCGCCCACTGGTCCGCCCGGGGGACGCGGGCGCGGCTCGATGCCGCCCGCCGCTCCCGCCCTGGATGCCGGCCGCCGCGCCGGCGCGGATGCCCCTGGCCCGCGGGACCGCCCGCGGGACCGCCGGCCGGACCGCCCGCGGGACCGCCGGCCGGACCGCCCGCCGGAC
>NZ_JBHWJJ010000160.1:0-17275 GCF_042732005.1 Streptomyces sp. NPDC059851
TCGCAATCCACACCAGGCCAGAAGGCCCTCACCCATTTCAAGATCCCTCAACCGAGACCTGCATCACCCGTCCACAACCTCCCGGGACAGAACATTTAGGGCTCCGGGAAGTCGTTGAGCCGGTGCTGAGCCCAGCTCTGCTTTCCCGCCCCGGCCTAGAGCGCCGGGCGCCCGGCCCCCACGGGTTGCAACGCACCGCGGTGGTCCGTGCGCCCTCACCCCGGCCGGGTCAACGGTGCCGCTGCGGTGCCGGGTGACGCTCAGGACGTACGAGGGCGATCGCAGCTGGTCGCCGGAGTGCTCGTGGGTCGACGCCTCGGCGGTGGTGTCCGTGGCACAGCCCGCGGCGGACCGGCCGGGGCCGGCGGGCATCGACCTGGAGGCCTTCGCGGCTACGGTCGTGGTGATGTGCAACGAGGTGCGCGTCCCGGTCGACGCGTCCCCGTTCGGATCGCGTGGAGGGGCGACCGGAATCCGGTCGCCCCTCCACGCGCGCGGTGCGCTGCTTTTCAGCGGCGGTATGTCAGCGGGCCGCGCCGAAATCCTGCGTCCAGTAATGGTTCGGCTGCGCGTAGCCGATACCGATCTCCTTGAAGGAGCAATTGAGAATGTTCCGCTTGTGGCCGGGGCTGTTCATCCAGCCCTCCATCACCGCCGCGGGAGTGCTGTAGCCGTACGCGACGTTCTCGCCGTACGTGCTCCAGGCGTATCCGGCACGGGTGATGCGCTGGCCCGGGTCGGAGCCGTCGGAGCCCGTGTGGGACATGTTGGCGTGCGCGGCCATGTCCTCGGTGTGGCTCTGGGCGGCAGCCGTCAGCTTGGCGTTGATGGTGAGTGCCGGGCAACCGACCACGGCACGCTCCTGGTTGACGAGCGCGAGGATCTCGGCCGCGACGCCGGAAGCCGGGGCAGCGGCGGTCGGCTTCGGCGCCGTAGGTGCCTGCACCTGCGGCTTCGTGCTCACGACCGGCTTGCTCGTCGGCTGCTGCTGCGCGGGCCGGGGTGCCTGCACCACCGGCTGTGCGGGCGCTTCCGGGCTGCTCTCGGCGGGCGGGGGGCTGCTCTGGGTGGGGAGGGCCACGGGCGCTTCGGAGGCCGGGAGGCTCGGCGGCGTAAAGGTGGGGGCGCCGTGCCAGGGGCGCATCTCGTGCCGGGCGACGGGCTGCGTACGGCCGGTCTCCTGCCCGCCGAGGCAGGCCATGGCGGCCGTGGGCACGCCCACGATTCCGAGGGCCCCGACGGCGATCGCTATTTTCCTGTAGTGCTTTTTCTTCTTCCGGTGCTTCTGCATGCGTGACCTCATTCGGTGATCGCGAAGCTTCCGGCACTCGAACGGCAAGGTGCCGGAGGAGTCGCCATTCTTAAAAGCCCGGCAACGGCCTGGCAAGCTACGGCTACTAATGCGCATAAGAGATCCGGAACGCGGCTTGAAACGAGCCGGGGATCATGTATGGCCGTGGCGCGGCGGCTCTAGGAAGGGCCTGATGGCCGGCCAGAAGCGCCGGGAGCAGGTAAAACGCGGCATTCAGTGGGGGCGTCGCGGATTCCGATTCCACCGGAGAGGGGAATGTCGATTCCAAAACGGACAAGTGCTGAAATGTCGGCGGGCTGATCAGGGTCCGAAGATTCCGTTTTCGGCCCGTGCGTCGTGACGTATGTCACGGAACCGGAGCCGCCCGGCCGTCGGAGCGCCACCCGCCTTCCTCGGGTCGGTGGCCCTCGGCCCCCCTGCCCGGGCCGGCCACCGCACGGCTCCGGCCCCCGCCACCATCCGCCGCGATGCGGAACCGAACGCGCGAAGCCCTCGCCCGGGCAGCACGGCCGGCGGCATTGCGGACGGCCGCTCGCCGGCGGCGCCCCTCCTGCGGCAGGACGACCTGGAAGAGTTCTTCGGCGCCGGGGGCCTGACCACCGTCACGCTGGCCGGCTCCCCACCGACCCGCCCAGCCGGCGCGTGGTGCTGGCTACCCTGCGCACCGAGGGGTACCGCCGTACGCCGGTCCGCCGGTCGCGGCGGCGGGGCACCCGGTGGCCGCCCGCACGCGCACTCTCTCGGGCCGGAGCAGCTACCTGCGGGCTCCTCGCGCGTTGGTCCGTCCGAAGTGGAAGGCACGGCCTTCCCGAAGCAGACTCCCCGTGCTCCAAGGAGATGACACGTGCTCCCCACAGTCGTACGCCGGTTCGTGCGCTCGGTCGCCGTCACGGCCGCCGGAGTGCTCGCCGCAGGCCTCCTCGGCGCGGCGCCCGCCCGGGCCGCCGCGGCCGCCCCGGTACTGGACCGGAACTTCCCCGACCCGGATGTCGTGAAGGTGGGCCGTACGTACCACGCCTACGCCACCAACGGCGAGGCCGCGAACATCCAGCACGCCACGTCCACGGACCTGGTCCACTGGGCGCCCGTCGCCACCGACCCGCTGCCCCGGCTCGGGGACTGGGCGGAGCCGACGCGTTCGCTGGTGTGGGCCCCGGAGGTCTTCGCCAACGGCCGCGGATTCACCATGCACTACACCGCCCGTGACCGGGCCAGCGGGAAGCAGTGCATCGGCGTCGCCCTCTCGTCCTCGCCCGACGGCCCGTTCGAACCCTCCGGTGGGGGGCCGTTGGTCTGCCCGGCCGAGCAGGGCGGTGCCATCGACGCCGCGAGCTTCACCGAGGGCCGCAGCCGGTACCTGCTGTGGAAGAACGACGGCAACTGCTGCGGGCTCGCCACCCGGATCCACCTGCAGCCCGTCTCCTGGGACGGCACCCGTACGACGGGCGAGCCCGTCCCGCTGATCGGACAGGACCTCCCGTGGGAGGGGCAGCTGGTCGAGGCCCCGACCCTGGTGCGGCGCGACGGCCGCTACGTGCTCTTCTACTCGGCCGACTCCTACGCCGACCACCGCTACAAGACGGGATACGCGGTCGCCGACCACCTGACGGGCCCGTACACCAAGGCGCCGGAGCCGCTGATGTCCACCGAATCCCTCGGGGGAGCGGTCCGCGGGCCCGGCGGGCAGGACGTCGTGACCGGTCCTGACGGCCGGGACCGCATCCTCTTCCACGGCTGGAGCCCCGACGGCTCGGACCGGCGCCTGCTGTACGCGGCCGGTCTCGACTTCGCGGACGGCAGCCCCCTCGTCCGCGGCGGCGCCCCCGGCACACCGCGCGCCTGACCGGGGCGAGGAGCCGGGCTCTCCCTCCCTCATCCCCACTTCTGGCCGTCAGAGCCGTCGCAGGGCACGGTCCGCAGCCCCTGCTCGCCGTCGTCCAGACAGGTGCCGGAGGCCCGGCTCCTGACCTCCACCGATGCGTCCGCCAGGGCCGTCACCGTCCACTTCTGGGACGCGGCCCTGCTGCAGGACGCACCTCGCAGCCCGGAGGCGCCGTCGTCCAGGCAGGCACCCGTTGCATGGTTGCGCAGCTCGCTGCTGCCGTCGGGATACGGGTGGACCGTCCACCGCTGGTAGCTCAGCCCGTTGGGTGCGAACGATCGGAGCCCCTTGTCGAGGCTGTGGTCCAGGCAGTTGCCCGTGACGCGGTTGACGAAGATGCGGTTGTGGTCGGCGAGCCCCGCCCCGCCCCGCCCGGCCCCCGCTCCATGCGCGGACCCGGACTCCTGCGGAGCGGCCGCCCCGCGTGCGGGTGCCGAGCCCGGCGGCCACGGGACGAACGGGGCCAGCACACCGCCGCAGACCAGCCCGGCACACGCCCCGCCCACGGCCCACGCCCAGCGGTGCCGCGCCCAGCTGCCGGCGGTACGCCTCCACCGGCGCCACCGGGTGTCCGCCGCCGGAGCCGGGCCGGCCGGATCCGCCGGCGGCTTCGGCTGGCACCGGTCCGCCGCCTCCCACAGGGCGCGGTACTCCGCGGGATCGGCGCCCAGGGCCCGGCACAGGTCGCGCACGGTCGCCCAGGGCGGGACCGTGCTGCCCCGCAGATAGCGCGACAGCGACGAGTCGCTGATCATCACCTCGGATTCCAGGGAACGCAGCGTGCGGCCGGACCGCCGCTGCAGCTCCCTCAGCGCATTCCCCAACTGCTGCCCCGCACCGGGCTGCTGCCCGCCGGGCCCCGTCATGCTCGCCCCCTTCCGGCGGCCGCACGCCGATGCCCCGGCGGGCCGCCCCGTGTCCCGGGATGGTCGTGTCCCAGCAGGTCAGAACCTTAGGGATCCCGACATCGCTGAAGCAAACGGGACAGCGTTGCGGCGGCCTTCCCGGCCGCCGCAGACTCCTTCCCGTCCGGTCCTGCAGCCGGTGCGAACGCCGCACCGCGGCCTGCCACCCACGGCTGCGGGTGCCCGTCACCGGCCCGTACGGGCCGGGCTCCGGGCGGCCGCGCGCTCCGGTCGTGCGGCTCGCCGTGTCTCCCTCCGTGCGCCGTGAACGGCGCACGTGAGCAAACGAGCAACACCAGTAACAACAGCAACACGAGCAGCGTGAACAACACACGCAACACGAGAACCAGGAGAACGCGTATGTCCAAGAAGACCACCCGTCGCTGGGTCACCGCGACGTTGACGGCGATGCTGTGCACCGGATCCCTCGTGCTGGCCGCGCCGCCCGCACCCGCGGCTCCTCCGGCCGCCACGGCGGCGGCCCGGGCGTCCGCCGAGACGGCCGGCAGCGCCCTCGCGCCCCACGCGGGTCAGGACGTAGCGGCGGCACCGGCGGCCCAGGCGGCTCCCCGGATCACCCGTGACCAGGTGCTGGCACGGGCCAAGACCTGGCTGACCGCCAACAACGGCCGTCCCGTGCCGTACAGCCAGACCCAGCGGTGGAAGGACGGATACCGCCAGGACTGCTCCGGTTACGTCTCCATGGCCCTCGGGTTGCCGAAGCCCGGCCCCAACACCGTCTCGCTGAAGAACGACGGCTTCACGCGCCGGATCGCGATGAAGGACCTCGCCCCCGGCGACCTGGTCATCAAGGCCAACAGCAACAGCGCCGACCGCCGCCACGTCGTGATCTTCGACGGCTGGGCGAACAGCGCCCGCACCGTCTACAAGTCCTACGAGCAGGCAGGCGGGGCCGGTACCCGCTGGAAGCAGCACTCCTACGGCGTCAACGGCCGCGACGGCTACCACGCCTACCGACCCGTCAACATCGTCGGCTGATCCGCCTACCCCTCCTTCGCGCGGGGCGGGCGTTCGCCACCGCCCCGCGCTGCTTCCCACCCGCACCACCCCGAACCCGACCCACCCCCTCACCGAGGAGAGCCATGAACACCCTTCCGACGGCCGCGAAGAGGCTCCGGGCCGCCGCGGCGCTCGCGTGCGCGCTGCTCGCCGCCGGGCTGGCCACGGCCACGTCCACCACGGAGGCCGGCGCGGTTCCCGCGGCTGCGCCGGACAGCGTCCAGACCCTCCGCAACGACGCGACCTCCGCCTGCCTGGACGACAGCGAGCACGGGATGCGCACCTACACCTGCCTGGGCAACGACCACCAGAAGTGGAACGTCCACCGGTGGGCCGACGGCACCCGTGAACTGCGGAACGTCAAGACGGGCAGGTGCCTGACCGACAGCCCGACGGGCCGGGTCACGCCGCATCCCTGCGACAAGGCCAAGGACCAGAGCTGGTTCGTCCACCGCTACCCGGACGGCGCGGTCGAGCTCAAGAACCAGCAGACCGGTCTGTGCCTGGACGACAGCCAGGCCCATCACCTGCGCACCTTCCCGTGCGGAACCCACAGCCAGAAGAGCCCGTACCAGACCTGGCGCTGAGGCCGGACGGCAGGAGGACGACGGCGCCCGCCCACTCCCGGTGGGCGGGCGCCGGTTCGGCATGAGGAAGGGTCAGCGGGTGGAGGCCGCCCGCCGGCGGTGCACGTACACCGCCGCACCACCGACCGCCGCCAGGGAGGCGGCCCCGGTGAGGGCCACCAGCTGCCCTTTGGCCCCGTCCCCGGTCCCCTCGGATGCGGCGGCCGCTGGGGCCGGCTGGTCCGCCTGGTCCTCCGCGAGGTCGGCGTAGCCGCCGGCCAAGCCCTTGCGGTCGTACTCCGAGCCGGGCAGCTTGTCCCCGTACCGGGCGGACACCAGCTTCTGGTACGCGGCGAGGGAGAGGGAGCCCTTGCCGCCGAGGCCGGTGTTCGCCTCCTCGTTGAGCGGCTCCACCATGCCGTCGGCGGTCAGCCGGTACCAGGCGTGGATCTGCGGCTCGGTGAAGACGCGGGCCTGCGGCGTGCCGCGTTCGGCGAGGCTGAGGTCCTTGTCCCCGTCGCGGATGCCGGCCAGTTGCCAGCCTTCGGCGCCCGGGTTCTGCGGGGCGCTGCCCGGGGAGGAGGGGTTCCCCTGGGGTGCGAGCAGTACGGAGGCGGGGCGGCCGTCCGAAGCGTTCACCCGGGAGGCCAGGTAGGAGAGCCGCAGCGCGGTCTGCGGGGTGCTCTGCGTCTTTCCGGCCACGAACTCCGGGCTGATCTCGAACATCGGCACCGGGTCCTTGAGGTCGTACCGGGGCGGCGCGGCGGGAGCGGCGGGTGCGCTGCCCGGGCCGCCCCGGGTCCCACCGTCCGCGGAGGCGGGACTGCCCGCCTGCCGGGTCTGCACCAGGAAGCGGGAGACGGTGTCCCGGACCTGGTCGCTGCGCAGGGTCTGCTGGGCGGACTGGTAGCCCGCGATCCCGTCGCCGTCCGCACCGTGCGCGGAAACGTTTCCGCACAGGGTGGCGGCGAGGGCGGTGGTGGCCAGGACGGCTGCCCGGACCGCTGTGTGCCTGATGCGCCGCATGGTCTGCAGGGTGTGCATGGTCGGTCCTTTCCTCAGCCCTGGATGCCGACCCGGGAGTGGGTCCACTGGAACGAGTTGTTGTTCACGTAGGTGGAGTAGTTCCACCACGTGTACGTCTGGGTGGTCTGCCACGGGTCACCGACCGCGATCATGTTGGTGGCGCTGTCATAGCCGTAGATGACGTTCATGTGGCCGCCACCGCTGCGCCAGCCGAACCGGACGGCGAACGGCCGGCCCGAGGAGATCTCGGTGACCGACTCGTTGAACGAAGCGTTGCGGTACAGGCTGCGACCGCTGTTGCCCAGCCCCAGCTTGGCCAGGCCGTTGGCCATGTCCTCCAGCGTTGCCGGCTGGTTGTTGCAGTTCACCCACGTCCCCTGGGCGGCGAGTTGGCAGAACCGCTCCTGGGTGACGTTGCGGCCCCAGTACTTGGCGATGGTCACGCCCGAGGCGTCCCAGCACCACTGGGTCCTGACCTGCTTCTGCATGTCGATGTTCAACGACTTCGCGGTCGTGGGGCCGGGGTTGGGCTTGGTCGGCTTCGGGTTCGGGGTCGAGCCGCAGACGGGCAGGCCGGTGGTGTTCTCGCGGATGAACGCGTCGGCCATGTAGTAGGAGCCCGTGTAGATCCACCGGGAGTTGTTCTCCACGGTGTCCCCGGTGGTGCGGCAGGACATCTGGATCCTGGCGCCGACCTTGGAGGAGCCCTTGATCTGGGCCGAGAGGGACGGCTGGGCCCGGTGGTTGACCGTCTGGTAGTTGCCCTGCCCGCCGTAGACGGTGCCGCTGACCGTGTCGGCCTGGGCGAAGGCACCGAAGCCGAACAGGAGGCCGCCGGAGAGGGCCGCGGTGGTCGCGGCTATCAGCGCCTTCTTACGGCGGGACATGCGACGTTTGTGCATCGTGCTCCTTGAACCGAGAGGGGGGTGACCCGCGGGCGGACGCTGGGCTCCGCCCGCCTGTGCGGTGCCGCTGCGGACGGCACTGCACGGCTGTCGTGCCGATGCCCGGCCACGCTTCCGTGTCCGGGCATATCGGCACCGCATTCCTCGATTGGATGGGGTGCCGGGAATCCTGCCAGAGAGAAAGGGTGATTTGAACGAGGTTGCTCTACGCGCAAAGATGTCGCCCATTCAACAATTGGACGAGGGGAAGTGATGGAGCGTCAATTCACATGCGGCTAGGCTGAGTTGTGGGAGTGCGCGGTGCTGGTCCAGTCCATCTCGACGGCTTGATGGCGCGCGGACTTTACGTGAACTTGACGGTCTGCATCCCTTCGTGGCGCGACCCGGCACACCGTCAAATCGCCGTCTGTACATGCCGCGTGACTCTCCATGTATTTCTCAATGGAGACCGCTTCGCCGAGAACGGGACGGAGCGTGACCCGCCGTACTCGGACCGTCGATGTGCGCGGGTGGGGAATCAAGGGCGCCCTATCCGGACCTTAAGGGACGGATAACAAAGGCCCGGTGAACCCTGGGCAGCCCATTCGAAGCCCAATGGGCCCTTAGGGTCACGGGTGTTGACCGAGGCTTCCGATGCCGCCGCCGCACCCGGCGGATCGGCTCTACCAAGAGGTTTTTGATGTCCCGAAAGCGAATTGCCCTGGCCTGTGCGGCCGTGGTCGTCGGGGTCGGCTCCGTCGTCATCCCCGTGGCCGCCAATGCCGGAGAGGAAGGCGACCTCAGCGCCGCCTGCCGCGTCGCGGACCAGGCCACCGTGTGGTGGGCGTCCGCCGAGGTCTCCCTGGCCAACCGGGGAGACCGGCCCGTGCGGGGCTGGACCGCCGAGTTCGACGTGTCGCAGGGGCAGGTCACCATCGGCAACCCCTGGGCGTACGAACTGCGCCAGGACGGCAAGCACGTCACCGTCAAGCCGATCGGTGACCGCGCCGACGTGGCGGCCGGGGGCAACCGGGCGGTCAAGGTCGGGATCAACCCCTCCGGCAAGGGCATCCCCAAGATCACCGGATGCCGGGTGAGCGGCCCGACCGGCAGCGACACCGGTACCAGCACCTCCGTACCCGCCGACAGCGGCTCCTTCGTCAAGGACCACACCGCCGTCCACCTGATGTGGAAGCCGCCCGCGGGCGGAGCAGAGGTCGAGCGCTACGAGGTGTTCCAGGACGGCAAGCAGGTCAAGAGCGTCAAGGGCACCATGGTGGACATCGAGCGGCTGGCCCCCGCCACCCGCTACGCGTTCAAGGTCCGTGCCGTCCGCACGGACGGCCGCACCACCGGCTTCAGCAGGGACATCGTGCTCACCACGCACGCGGCCCCCGGCCAGGACAAGGCCGCGCCGGTGATGCCCGCGGACCTCGAAGTGACCGCCTCCGGCCCGTACCAGGCCTCCCTGCGCTGGCACGCGGCGACCGACGACGTCGCCGTCACCGGATACCGCATCTACCGCAACGGCACGCGGGTCCAGGAGGCGGACGGCAAGAGCACCTCGGCCACCGTCGCCGGCCTGACCCCGAGCACCGCCTACCGGTTCAAGGTCACCGCCGTCGACGCCTCCGGCAAGGAGTCCGGCCCGACCCGCGAGGTGCCGGTGACGACGGCGGCGGCGCCCGACGGGAACGGCGGCGCCGGCGCCCCCGGAGACTTCGCCGCCACCACCGCCACGAAGCAGGACGGCGCCGTCACCCAGCACTACCTGAACCTCGCCTGGTCCGTTCCGCAGGGCGTCGGACAGGTCACCACCTACCAGGTCTACCTGAACGGCAAGCCCGCCCAGACGTTCATGTGGGGCACGGCCGACCCGGTGCTGCCCGTGCCCACGTCGAAGGCTTCCCGCGAGGTGCTCGTCGGCGCCCACCCCGGCACGACCTACACCGTGAAGATCCGCGCGCGGCTCGGCGACGGCAAGTGGGGTGCGTTCTCCCGCGAGCTGACCGTGAAGACCAGCGGCTGACCGCCGAAGTCCGGTGGCTACCGCCGAAGTCCGGCGGCTGACGCCGAAGTCCGGCGGCCGACGCCCGCCCGCCCCCGACCGCGCACGTCCGACCCCATGACCAGGAGCATCCCCCTCATGAGCACGCCCCGCCCCGCGGCGGCCCGCCGCACCACCGCGCTGCGCCTCACGGCGCTAGTCGTTCTGCCCCTCGCCGTCTCCACCCTCGGCTCCGCGCCCGCCTCGGCCCACGGCGCCACCGCCGACCCGGTGAGCCGCAGCGTGGCCTGCACGAAGAACCCGAAGGCGAGCGAGGCCTGCCGTCTGGCCCTCGCCCAGAGCCCCGGCATCCCCGGAGACTGGAAGTCGATCGTCCAGGGCCGGGCCATCGACCACAGCACGCCCACCTCCTCCCCGCAGCACCGCGCCCGCATCCCGGACGGCAAGCTGTGCAGCGCCGGCAACGCGCAGTTCTCCGGCCTGGACCTCGCCCGGGACGACTTCCCCTCCACGACGCTGCCCAGCGGCGCGGAGTACGACCTGCGCTACGACATCAGCGCGCTGCACAACCCGTACCGCATGGAGATGTACGTCACCAAGGACGGCTACGACCCGAAGAAGCCGCTGAAGTGGTCGGACCTGGAGGACACCCCGTTCCTCAGCGCGGACAACACCGCGGCCACGGCGGCGCCCACGGGCTTCCTCGGGTCCAAGGCCTTCACGTTCAAGGCGGTGCTCCCGCAGAAGAAGGGCAAGCACCTGATCTACACGGTCTGGCACGGGCTGAAGCGACCCGACGGCTCCTTCCAGAGCGAGGAGGCCTTCTACTCCTGCTCGGACGTCACCTTCGCGTAGGCGGACGCCGACGGGAGGGCTCCGGGCCGGGCGCCCCCACCCGGGCCCGGAGCCCATCCACTGCGTGCCTACGGCTCGCCATCGCCGCCGCCGCTGTCGCCGTCGCCGTCGCCGGGGTCCGGGTACCAGCGCAGTGCACCCGTACCGAGGGAGACCGCGGCCCGGGCCCGCATGGGCCCCTCCCCGCGGCGGGAGAGCAGTACGACCTCCTCCACCCGCGCGGCCGAGCTGCCCAGGCGGGCCGCACAGTCCGCAGCCAGGGGCCGTGGGGTGCGCGTACGCCCGAGCGACAGGTGGGGCGTGAAGCGGGGGAAGCGGTCGCGGCAGCGGGGGAAGGGCTCGGTTAGGTCCCGCTGAAGGGCGGTCCAGGGGGCCTGCCCGTCCGCAGCGGGGTCGAGCCACACGGTCGAGTACGAGCGGTGGCGGAAGAAGCGGACCCCGCTGAGGCGGATGCCGAACGGCTCCGATTCGGCGGCCGCGGCGGCCAGCAGGGGAGCGGCCAGGGGGAATTCGGACTCCGGGACGAAGCCGAAGACCAGGTTCACGTGCGGCGGCCACCGCCGGATCTGGGGGTCGTGCACCGCCCGGATCGCCTGGATGGGCGGCCACAGCCCGACCGGCGGGAGCCACGCAACGGCGGTCCGCGGCGTGGGCGCGGCATCGAGGAAGCCGGAGGTACTCGGGGTGCCGGATGCGCCCCTCGTGCCACCGCCGCCCGCGAACGGGTTCACCACTCCATGATGCCGCCCGTTGCGGAGCAGTTCCCGTGCTGGTTCTGGTTCTGGTTCTGGTTGCGGTTCTGGTTGCGGTTCTGGCTAGGGCCGGTGGGGGCCGGGGGTGCGCCACATGGGCCAGACGGTCGGGCCGCCGTCGGGCAGGTGGATCGGGGTCGTGGTGCGGAAGCCGAACCGCTCGTAGAACGGCACGTTCGAGGGATTGCTCGATTCGAGGTACGCGGACTGCCCGAGCCGGTCGCAGCGGTCCAGCTGCTGGTGCAGGAGCGCGGAGCCGATCCCCGCCCCCCGGACGTCCGGGTCGGTGCCGATGGCCAGCAGGTACCAATGCGGTGCGTCGGGGTGGGCCCCGTGGAGGGCGTTCTGGACACCGGCGGCGCGCGGCATCCCGCGGAGGCCGAAGACGCGGGCGTAGGTCGGCATCGCAGCCAGTTCCCGCAGCGGGGAGGTCTTCCAGCGGCCGGGGCCCGACCACAGCGCGGCGGCCAGCAGCCTGCCGTCGGCGGTGGCGGCCACCCGGACGGCGCCGTCCCGTGGCCGCTGTTGCCGCTGGGCGAGCCCGAAGTACCGGGCGATCCTCGGCTGTCGGCCGGACCGGTCGGGGACCATCCACCCCATCACCGGGTCGTCGGCGAAGGACAGGGCCAGGAGCGCGGCGACGGCGCCCGATTCGGCGGGCCGGGCCCACCGGATCCCGTACGCGGCCGACGGCAACGAGGTACCTGCGTTCACGCGCCCACGCTAGACGTCCGGCGCCCGCGCCCCGGTGCCCCCTACGGGACGCGCCAAGGGCATCACCCGCTCAGGGCCCTCTCCGCCGCGCGCCCCCGCCGGTCACTGGTCGGACGAGCCGGGTTCGGCCATCCGCCGGTGCGCCTGCGCCTTGGCGCCGTCGGGCAGGACGCGGTTCGCCAGGCCGTGCAGCCGCGTCTTCACCGACCCCGCGACGATCTTGGTCTTGCCCGCCATCAGCGCGTCGAACGCCTGGGCCGCGACCGGGGCGGGGTCGTCCTTGTCCGCCGTCCCGACCTTGGTGTCGAGCATGTCGGCCCGCTCGAAGAACTCGGTGTCGGTCGGGCCCGGCATCAGCGCCGTCACCGTGACGCCGGTGTCCTTGAGCTCATTGGCCAGGGCCTGGGCGAAGGACTGCACGAACGACTTGGACGCGTTGTAGACGGCCTGGAAGGGGCCCGGCATGGTCGATGCGATGGACGAGGTCATGAGGACCCTGCCGTGGCCGTCCTCCACCATGGCGGGCAGGATGCGTTTGGCCAGGTGCACCGTCGAGGTGATGTTGAGGTCGATGATGCGTTGCTCGTCGGCGAGGTCCGTGTCCAGGAACGCGCCGCCCCGCCCCACTCCGGCATTGAGGGCGACAGCCGCGACCGGTCGCCCGGTGGCCGTGATGTTCCGGTGCAGCTCCTCGACCCCTTCGAAGGTCGTGAGGTCGGTCCGTACGGAGTGCACTTCCGTGCCGTAGTCGTCCAGTGCGGCCGCGGCCGCCGCGAGCTCGGCGTCCTCGGCGGTGATCAGCAGGTCGTACCCGTGCTGCGCGAATTGCCTGGCGAGTTCGAGACCGATGCCACTGGAGGCACCGGTGACGACGGCCAGCGGATTGGTCTCGTTCATGGCGAGCGCCTACCCGGCCGTTCCGGCGCGACACGGTCGGCCGACGGGCCCCCGGCCACGGACACCACCGGCCCCGCCGCCTGCCGGACCCGGCCCGGCGCCCGGGCGGCCCGACGCCGGGCCGGGTGGCTTTCCCGACGTCCCGGCGTGGTACGGGGCCGGCGCGGGCAGGATCCGGAGCGGCCCGGGCGTCCCGCCGGGCCCGGCAGGGCGGCGGTCGGCCGCTCGCCCCGCCCCCGTCCGTCGCGTGGAGGTGCTCCGTGTGCCTGGCCCTGCCGGCCGGCGTTCCGGCCGAGCTCGACCCCTGTCCCGCCCCGCGCGCCGGCGGCCGCGCCGGCCCCGGTCACGCAGCGCGGGCCAGGGGTGCGGCCCTCCTCTCCGTGCCCGGTGAGGACGTCCGGACGGGGGCGCGGGCATGACCGCCGAGTCCCTGCTCCGGCTGCCGGAGCCGGGCGCACTGCTCCGGGAGGCCCAAGCGCTGCTGCCCGGGGTGATCGACGTACGCCGGTCCCTCCACCGGGCCCCGGAGCTGGGCCTGCACCTGCCGCGCACCCAGCGCACGGTCCTCGACGCCCTGGCCGGGCTGCCGCTGACCGTCACCACGGGAGAGCGGCTCAGCTCCGTCACCGCGACCCTGCACGGCGCGCGTCCCGGCCGCACGATGCTGCTCCGGGGCGATATGGACGCCCTGCCCCAGCAGGAGGACACCGGTCTGGAGTTCGCCTCCGGCGTGCCCGGTGCCATGCACGCCTGCGGCCACGACCTGCACACCGCGATGCTCGTGGGCGCCGCCCGGCTGCTCTCCGCGCGGCGCGCGGAGCTGAGCGGGAACGTGGTGTTCATGTTCCAGCCCGCCGAGGAGAGCGGCGGCGGCGCCCAGTTCATGATCGACGAAGGCGTACTCGACACGCCCGCCGGGCACGGTGCGGACGCCGCCTTCGCACTCCACGTCGCGACGCGCTTCGAGAGCGGCACCCTGAACCTGCGGTCCGGTCCGACCTACGCGGCCTCGGACCAGATCCACATCACGGTCCGCGGCCGGAGCGGGCACGCCTCCACCCCGCACGTCGCCCTCGACCCCGTTCCCGTGGCCTGTGCGATCGTGCAGGCGCTGCAGACCCTCGTCACCCGCACCGTGGACGTCTTCGACCCGGCCGTCGTGACCATCACCCGCATCCAGGCCGGCACCACCACCAACATCATCCCGGAGACCGCCGCGCTGCACGGCACCTTCCGCACCCTGGGCCCGCAGGCCCGGGCCCGGCTGCGCGAGGGCATCGAGAGGGTGGCCCGCCACGTGGCGGCCGCGCACGGCGCGGAGGCGGACATCGACCTGATCGAGGGCTATCCCGCACTGCACAACGACGCCGCGTTCGCCCGGACGGTCGCCGTGGCCGCCGCGAGCGTCAGCCCCGACGTGGTCCGGGAGCTCCCCGAACCGGTCATGGGGGCGGAGGACTTCAGCTACGTTTTGGAGCGGGTGCCCGGCGTGATGGGCGTGCTCGGCGCGCGGCCGCCCTCCGTCCCGGCCGAGGACGCCCCGGACTGCCACTCCAACCACGTCGTCTTCGACGAGGGGGCCATGGCCACCGGCATCGCCGTGCACGCGGCCGTCGCCCTGCACCACCTGGCCGGGGGAGGGGACGGCGGAGCCGCGCCGGTGTGACCGCGCGACCCGCGGCCACACCGTTCCTCGGGGGCTCGGGGGCTCGGGGGCTCGGGGGCTCAGGGGCTCAGGGGTTCAGGGGCTCGCGTTGAGCTCCCCGACGATCGAGGCGGGCGTGTGGCCGCTGCCGTCCGAGAGCCGGTGGAAGTCGACGGACACGAAGTTCGGGGTGCGGCCCCCGGCGGCCTGCCGGCACTGCTCGGCGATGCGGTTCCGCAGCTTGCTGCCGTTGTCGAGGGCGGCCGTGAGGACGGTGGGCACGTTGCGGTGGTGGCTCATGGTGAACAGCCGCCGGAATCCGGGCTCCCGGCGGTCCAGGGGCACGTCGGGCCAGCGGCTGACGCACGCGAGGTCGTTGCCCAGGTCCCCGAGGCTCCAGTAGTTGCTGACCGTCCAGGACCTGTCGTACATGACGCCCAGGTGCTCGCGGTCGGACCGGTCGGAGAAGATCAGCAGGCGCTTGCCGGCCGTGACCATGTCGGCGACCTTCGGCCACCCGTGCTGCCGTACGCCCCACTCGTCGGCACGGAACAGCAGCTCGGGCAGGCCCCGTACCCGGCCGAGGGACTGCTGGAGCTGCCCGGCGCTGACGTAGTCCTCCAGGAAGACGGTCACGACCTCCTGGGGGTGGGCGGCGAGGAAGTCCACCAAGGTCTGCATCGTGCCGTGGAAGGACTGGCGCGGCAGGGCGTACGTGGCGCCGGCGAACGTCTTGCAGTCGCCGTGGCACAGGTACACGTCGCTGGGGTAGCAGTCGCTGCCGAAGCTGATGACGCACAGCCAGGTGCTGCGCTCGTACCAGTGGGTGTCCAGGCTGATGCCGCGGACGCCGTTGTCGAGCTGGTGGCGCACGGACTCGGCCTGGTTCACCGAACTCCAGCGGGAGTCCTCGTAGTTGGTGAAGGCGTTGTGGGTGGTCAGGAAGGCGACCTCGTCGAGGCGGCGCTCGCCCCAGCGGGCGGCCGCGGCCCCGGCCGCGTGCGTGCCGGCGGAGGCGGTGACGGAGGCGGGCGCGGCCACGGGACTGCGGCCCGGGGTCGAGGCGGTCGCGGCGGTGGCCGTGCCGAGGAGGGCCAGCAGGAGGAGGCACACCAATGAGGTCCGGCCGCTTCTTCGCAGCCGCAGCATGTTCATGCCAATCATGCCGCGGAGGGTAGCGCGCGTGCCGGTGATCCGCGCCCCCGCGGACGCGCCCGGCCGAAATACGACGCCGCCCGCCGCCTGCCGGACCGCCTCCCCGGGCCAGGAGCCCACCCCGCAGCCCGGGACCCTCAGGGGGGCGGGGCCCACCTAGGGCAGGGGCTCGCCGCGGGCTGCGAGCCAGAGGGCGTACCACTCCTCGTGGTCCAGCTCCGGCAGCCGGCCGACCGCCTGCCGGCAAGCCCGGATCCGCGCCGGATCGGAGGTGCCGATCACCGGTGAGATCCCGGCCGGGTGCCGCTGGAGCCACCACAGCAGGACCGCCTCCGGAGTCACCTGCTTGCGTTCGGCCAGTGCTGCGAGCAGCTCCGCCGTCGCCCGCTCCTGCGGGGTCTCCTGCCGCCCGGTGAACCGTCCCTGCGCCAGCGCACCCCAGGCCTGTAGCTGGATGCCGTGGTCGCGGCAGTGTTCGAGGGTCCCGAAGGGGAAGCCGTTGGACGCCGCCGCGGGGGTGTTCAGCAGGACCCCGGCCTCGACCCAGTCGCGCCGGTGGAGGCTCATTTCCAGCTGGTTGACCACGAGCGGCAGCCCCAGCCGCGCCTGGAGCGCCGCGATCTGCGCCGCCCCCATGTTGGAGACGCCGAACCGGCGCACCAGACCCTGGGCGTGCAGGGAGGCCAGGGCTTCGGCGATGTCGTCGGGGTCGGCGAGGGGGTCCGGACGGTGCAGCAGCAGGACGTCGATCACGTCGGTGCGCAGCCGAGTGAGGCTCTCCTCGACCCGGCGCAGCAGGGTCTTGCCGCGCAGGTCGTAGATGCCGGGGCGCTCGCCGTCGGCCAGGCGGATCCCGCACTTGGTCTGGATCGTGATCCGGGAGCGCAGCCCGGCGTCGCGGGCGAGGAGCTCACCGAAGACCGCCTCGGACTTGCCGTGGCGGTAGATGTCGGCGTGGTCGAAGGCGGTGATCCCGATCTCCAGGGCCGCGGTGACCGCCGCCTCCGCAGCCGCGATCTCCGCGGAGCCGTAGGGTTCGGGCCCCCAGGTTCCGCCCAGGCCCATGCACCCGTACAGCGGCCGGCTCGTCCTCGCGTTCGCGTTCCTCGTCACCCCCCGACCTTACGGCCTTCCCGAGCCGCGTCCCGCGCACGTCGGCTCGGGAGGCGTCGGGGGAAGGCACGTCTGTCAAGTCCCGAGTTCCAGGGGCCTGACGTGGTGCGCGGGACGGGGCGTACTGGAACCACCCCTTTCGTCTCTCACCGGAGGAGAACACCATGACCCACCCCCTGCGCAAGAAGCGTCTCGTCCTGTTCGCCGCCGCCGCCGCGATGGTCGCGGGAGGCGCCGTGGTCCCGACGACGGCCTTCGCCGCCGCCACGACCCCGCACACGGTCACGGTGGGCCGCGACGACATCGACGGCGGCCGCACGTCCAACCTGCTCCACACCGGCGAACGCGAGAACGCCATCCAGGTCGTCCCCGACGAGCAGGACAAGAAGGGCCAAGGCGAGGGGGGCGAGAACCGTCCCGGCGGCGCCTCCTCCGGGAACACCGGTGTGAAGCTCCCCAAGACGCAGGAGTGGCAGTGCGTCAAGGCCCCTTGCGGCCCGCCTCCCGGCAAGGGCGGGACGGGCAAGAAGGGCGAAGGCAC
>NZ_JBHWJJ010000161.1:0-17242 GCF_042732005.1 Streptomyces sp. NPDC059851
CCCCAGCGCCTCAAACGCCGGCGAGGCTGCAAGATCCAGCCCGCGCCGGGGGCACCTCCCAGCGGTAGCTGGGGGAGTTTGAGCACACCGGGCGCGAAACGCCCGGTGCGGGGTCCGGGGCGGAGCCCCGTATCCCCAGCCCCGCCGGCGCTTGAGGCGCTGGGGGAGGGTCCGGGGCGTAGCCCCGGTTTCGGGAAGGGGCGGGGCTGGGAAAGGGCTCCGCGCAGCGGCACACGGCACACGGCACACGGCACACGGCACACGGCACACGGCGGGTCAGGGGGTCATGGCGCGGCCGCCGATGTCCGCAGCACCCGCGAGCTGGGCCTGCCACCAGGCCCCGGCGGCCCGGACGTCCATGTCCGCCCAGGCGGGGGTTTCCTCCACTTGGGCCCGGCCGAGGCGGCGCGCCAGCGCCACCAGCTCGCGACCCGCCGCACCACGGGAGGCCTGGTACGCCGACAGCAGCTCCGCCCAGGACCCGGCGGCGCGCCAGGCCGCCTCGAACGCGGTGGCGTCCTGGAGGGCCTTCGCGGCGCCGCTGGTGTTGTGGGGGCGCACCACGCTCGCCGCGTCCCCGGCGAGCAGGAGCCGCCCGGCGGTGATGCGGTCGGCGGCCAGGTCGTAGAGGGGCTGGACGTGGACGTCCCGCGGGTCGGTCAGCCCCAGCACCCGGGCCCAGTACGGCGGGAACCGCCGGTCCAGGATCTCGTGGAGGTCCGCGGTGAGCTGCTCCGTGACCCGGCCGGGCGGGAAGCTGGTGGGGTCGTCGTACGGCAGGCGGCCGGCCTGTGGGGGCGTGGCGTACAGGACCCAGTTGACGCGGGGCCCGTCCGGTCCCGGGATGCGGTAGACGACGCAGCTGCCGCCGGGGAAGCACACGGTGGCGACCGTGTCGGAGGGCCAGTCCCCGGCCCCGGCGGCGGGGAGCCGGGCGGCGTCGAGGTTGCCGCGCCAGCAGACGTACCCGGCGTACTGCGGCAGGCGGTCCGGGCAGACCGCCTCGCGCACCACCGACCGGTAGCCGTCGGCGCCGACCACCAGGTCGTACGGTTCGACGGTGCCGTCCGCCAGCCGTAGCTCGGCCTGCCCGCCGGAGGCGCCGGACGCGGCGGGCCCGGCGGCGACGCCGGCCACGGCCGCGCCCTGCCGGTAGACCACCGACCGCGGGGTGGCTCCGCGCAGCCCGCGCCACAGCAGGCCCCAGTGGTAGGAGTGGAACGGGAACGGCTGCTCCCAGAACGCCCGCCCGGCCGGGCCGGTCGCGTCGTCCCGGACCAACCACCGGCGGCGGGCCAACGGGTGCGCGGGGATCCCGGCGGGCAGGGCGCCCGTCGCGGCCAGTTCGGCGGCCCGGTCGTCGTGGACGCACAGCCCGACGCCGCGGTCCGCGAGACGGCCCCGGGTGCGTTCGAGCACGGTCACCTCCTCCGCGCCGGCGCGCACCGCCGCCGAGGCGAACGCACAACCCGCGATGCTCCCGCCGACCACCGCGACCCTGCCACCCCGCATGGTTGCTCCCTCCGCGCCCCGCCCCGGTCCGGGCCGCCACCCTAGGCGGGGGCTGGACGGTGACGGTCGGTTTTCGGACGCCCGGACGGGCGTGCCCCGGGAGGGCGTCCGGGCGGGCGCGGAGGGGCGCGGACGTCAGGCGCCCAGCGCGGCCGACACGACCGACCTGGCCTCTTCCTGGACGCGGCCCAGGTGGTCGGGGCCGAGGAAGGACTCGGCGTAGATCTTGTACACGTCCTCGGTGCCGGACGGGCGGGCCGCGAACCAGGCGTGCTCGGTCGCCACCTTGATGCCGCCGATCGCGGCCCCGTTCCCGGGCGCGTGCGTCAGGACGGCGGTGACCTGCTCCCCCGCCAGGGTGTCGGCCGTGACCTGCTCGGGCGACAGACGGGCGAGGACCGCCTTCTGCTCCCGGTCGGCGGGCGCGTCGATACGGGCGTACGCGGGCTCGCCGAAGCGCTCGGTGAGACGGGCGTACCGCTGGCTGGGGGTCTGCCCGGTGACGGCCAGCATCTCCGAGGCGAGCAGGGCCAGGATGATGCCGTCCTTGTCGGTGGTCCACACGGAGCCGTCACGGCGCAGGAAGGAGGCCCCGGCAGATTCCTCGCCGCCGAAGCCGAGGGTGCCGGCGGACAGCCCGCCGACGAACCACTTGAAGCCGACGGGTACTTCCACCAGTTCGCGGCCCAGGTCGGCGGCGACCCGGTCGATCATCCCGGAGGAGACCAGCGTCTTGCCGACCGCGGCCCGCTGCGGCCACTGCTCGCGGTGGCGGTAGAGGTAGTCGATGGCGGTGGCCAGGTAGTGGTTCGGGTTCATCAGGCCGCCGTCGGGGGTGACGATGCCGTGCCGGTCGGCGTCGGCGTCGTTCCCGGTGGCGATCTGGAACCGGTCACGGCCTGCGATCAGGGAGGCCATCGCGTACGGGGAGGAGCAGTCCATGCGGATCTTGCCGTCCCAGTCCAGCGTCATGAACCGCCAGGTGGGGTCGGTGCGCGGGTTGACGACGGTGAGGTCGAGCCGGTGCTCCTCGGCGATGCGCTGCCAGTACGCGACGGAGGCACCGCCGAGCGGGTCGGCGCCGATGCGCACGCCCGCGGCGCGTACGGCGTCGAGGTCGAGGACGGAGGGCAGGTCCCGCACGTACGCCCCGAGGTAGTCGTAGGTGCCGGTGGTCGCCGCGGCCCGGGCGCGGGCGTACGGCAGCCGGCGGACCTCCTTGAGGCCGCCGGTGATGATCTCGTTGGCGCGGTCCTGGATCCAGCCGGTGGCGTCGGAGCCGGCCGGGCCGCCGTGGGGCGGGTTGTACTTGAAACCGCCGTCCGCGGGCGGGTTGTGGGAGGGGGTGACGACGACGCCGTCGGCCAGGCCCGAGGTGCGGCCCCGGTTGTGGGTGAGGACGGCGTGCGAGACGGCCGGGGTCGGCGCGTAGCCGTCGGCGCTGTCGACGAGGACGGTGACCTCGTTGGCGGCGAAGACCTCCAGGGCGGTCACCCGGGCGGGTTCGGACAGCGCGTGGGTGTCCGCGCCGAGGAAGAGCGGCCCGTCGATGCCCTGCTGCGCCCGGTACTCGCAGATCGCCTGACTGGTCGCGGCGATGTGGTGCTCGTTGAACGCGGTGGCGAGGGAGGAACCGCGGTGCCCGGAGGTGCCGAAGGCGACGCTCTGGGCGGGGTCCGCCGGGTCGGGTTGCAGGGCGTAGTACGCGGTGACGAGCCGGGCGACGTCGATCAGATCGTCCGGGCCCGCCTGCTGCCCTGCGCGTTCGTTCGGCATGTGCCGGCTCCTCCGTACTGGTCCAAAGAGAACAACACCGGCCATTGTGTCGTCCCCGGATGGTGCCCGCACAGGCGGCCCCGGCCGTGTTCGCGTCCCACGGCACCCTCTGCCCGGGGCCGCCGGCGCGCGCCGCGGGCGGTACGGTCCGGTGGCTGCGGGTCAGCGGCCGGGGCTCAGACCGGCGAGCTCGCGGTGCAGTACGGCCAGGCGGGCCTCCACGGCGGCGGTCGCGGCGTGCTCGTGCTTCGTCAGCTTCCGCAGTGCGTCACGGACTTCGGCGTCGGGCGCCTCGTCCAGCCAGGGTGCGATCGTGCGGCGGCAGACGGTGCTGTCCTGGTGCTCGCCGAGCGCGTCGTGGAGCGCGCCGAGGACCCGCAGCGGACCCCGGAGCAGCCCCGGGTGGGCGCGGGCCACGCTGCGGCCGGTGTCCAGTACGGGTTTGGCGGCCTTGCGCACCTCGTGCAGCTCGTCCGCCCTGGTCTCGGGGTCCTCGATGGCCGCGGCCGCGGCGAAGCCCTCGACCAGTGCCGGCCACGCCGCGCAGAACCAGTCACCGAACCCCCCGGCCGGGCCCGGCGGGACGGGGCCGTCGGCCCTGCTGTCGAGCTCGGCGACGAGGGCCCGGTAGCGGGACCCGTCGAGGACGGCGAGCAGCTCGCGGCGGGCGGGGCCCCGCGACTCCTCCAGGCGCTGCAGCGTCCAACGGGCCGCACGACCGGACATGGGGGCGTGTGCCGCGACCCGGTGGGCCGTCTCGTCGAAGTGCCGGACGCGGCCCAGGTGTTCGTTGAGCCAGGTGAACTCCCCCGGCAGCCCGCCGGGCTGCCCGTCGGCCGCCGTCCCGGCGGGTGTCCCCGCCGCAGGTGCCGCGGCCGGCGCCGCCGGTGTGCCCGCCTGCTCCAGCGCGTGCCAGACGCTGCGGAGCCGGCGCGACGCGGTCCGCATCACCTTCACCGCCCCCGGCCGGTCCCGGCGCACGAGCGGTTCGCGCGAGACCAACCTGTCCCGTTCCCGCTGTACGTACGCGCCGACGGCCGCCGCGGCCTCCACCCTCATCAGCGTTCCTTCCCCCAGGTGGCGTGCGCGCCGGCCGGCCGGTCCGGGCCGGAGCCGCCCATGGTGGGCACGGTCTACCCGAGGGGCGCCGTGGCGAAAACCGGGCGCGGGCAGTGCGCCCGATCGGGTCACGGCGGTGACGGGTGGGTGACGGGGGTGACGGGCGGGTGACGGGGGTGACGGCGGCGGCCGCGTGACGGCGGTGACGGCCGGGTGACGGCGGCGGCCGCGGTGACGGCCGCCGCCCGGCCGCGGCCGTTACTCGATGACGAGCTCGACCGGGATGTTGCCGCGGGTCGCCTTGGAGTAGGGGCAGACCTCGTGCGCCTGCTTGACCAGCAGCGCTCCCGTCTCGCCGGCGAGGGACTCGGGGAGCTCGACGCGGAGGGTGACGGCCAGGCCGAAGCCCGTGTCGTCCTTGCCGATGGAGGTCTCGGCGGTGACGGACACCTCGCCGGTGTCGACCTTCGCCTGCCGGCCGACCAGGCCGAGGGCGCTGGCGAAGCAGGCCGCGTAGCCGGCGGCGAAGAGCTGCTCGGGATTGGTGCCCTGGCCGTTGCCGCCGAGCGCCGGGGGCATGGCGAGCGCGAGGTCGATCTGGCCGTCGGAGCTGACCGTGCGGCCCTCGCGGCCGTTGGCGGTGGCGACAGCGGTGTACAGCGCGTCCATCGTGGTTCCTCTCGCGGGGTGGTCCTCGTGTGCCGGGCGGGTCCGGCCGACACCCATAACTAGAGCACACAATTTAGTTGTGCACAACTGAATGGCTCGCGCCCTCGCCCCGGTACACTGGCCGGCATGAGCGAGCAGCCCACCGAAACCCTCCGCGACGAGGACTTCCTCCGCCTGGACGGCCAGGTCTGCTTCGCCCTGAACGCGGCCAGCCGGGCCTTCGGCAGCGTCTACCGGGTGATCCTCAAGGACCTCGGCCTGACCTACCCCCAGTACCTGGTGATGCTCGTGCTCTGGGAGCACGGCACCACGCCCGTCAAGGAACTCGGCAACCGCCTCCGCCTGGACTCCGGGACCCTCTCCCCCCTGCTCAAGCGGCTGGAAGCCGCCGGGCTGGTCCGCCGGGAGCGCAGCACCGAAGACGAGCGCTCCGTCCACGCCGTCCTCACCGAGGCCGGTGCGCAGCTGCGCGCCCGCGCGGTGGAGGTCCCGCGCCGCATCGCCGCCGCCACCGGGTTCGACCTCGCCGAGATGCGGGATTTCCAAGCCCGCCTGCACCGCCTCACCGCTGCGCTGGACGCGGCCGCCCTGGAGGTGTGAACCGGGGGACCGGAGCCGCCGGAGCGGACCCGGCGCGGGCAAACCGCGCGAACCGCTTCCCGGTGCGCCCGGCGGCTCCTACCCTCGTATCCGGAGGGGGGCAGCCATGGAGGAGATCGTCACCGCCGCGGCAGCGTCACTGCTGCAGGCCATGACAACGGACGCCTGGCAGCAGGCCCGGGAGGGGGTCGTCGCCCTGTGGCGACGGGCCCGGCCGGGCCGACGGGACCCGGCGGGGCAGCCGGAGGACGACGCGCGGACGGAGCGCGAGCTGGACGCCGAACTCGCCGTGCTGCGTGCCCGGTTGGCCGAGGCCCGGCACTCCGGGGACACTGCGGCCGAGGAAGCCCTGGCCGCCGACTGGCGGGACCGGTTCCGTGAGCTGCTGCTGCGCCGTCCGGAACTGGAAGGGCCGATCCGGCAGTTGACCGAGGATCTCGACCCGGCCCCGGCCGCGGCGGAGGGCCGCGAAGACTCCGGGGCCTCCGGCCACCCGAGCAGCGGTGCCACCGTGACCAACCACGTCCGGGACCACGGCACCGTGTACGTGGCCGCCCGGGACATGACCGTCCACATCCGATGACCGGAGGGGACGACCGGCCACCACCTGCGCCACAACCACCACCCGCGCCGCAACCACCACCCGCGCCACAACCACCACCCGCGCCACAGCCGCCTCCCGGACCGGAGGGGGGTCGCACCGTCCTGCACACCGAGGTGCGCGACACCGGCACCGCGTTCATCGCGGGCGGCGACGTGGTCGTGGCCGTCGGGGACGGGCCGTTCGTCCACCAGGCGGTCCTGCCCGGCCGCCCCGGGCCGGACGGCCCCGACGCCGGACCTCCGTGCCCGTACCCCGGACTGCGCGCCTTCGCCCAGGAGGAGCACCTCTGGTTCAAGGGGCGCGACCAGGCCGTCTCGGAGGTGCTCCAGCTGCTGGCCCAGCGACTGGAACGGGGCGGACCGCTGATGGTCGTCGCCCCGTCCGGGGCGGGCAAGTCATCACTGCTGCGCGCAGGGGTGCTGCCGCTGGCCGCCCGCGGCGCGCTACCCGGCTCGGCCCGCTGGCCCCAGGCGCTCCTCACCCCCACGGCCCGGCCCGTCGCAGCCCTCGCCGAGGCCCTGGCCGGGCAGCTCGGCGACGGGGCGACCGAGCGGATGCGGCAGGCGCTCGCGGCGGGGCCGGCGGCCGCCGAGGCCCTCGTACGGGAGGCGCTGGGCACGCCGGAGCTCCGGCCGGGCCGGGCCGCGCCGCGGATCGTGCTCGTCGTCGACCAGCTGGAGGAGCTCTTCACCGTCTGCACCGACCCGGCGGCGCGCCGGGCCTTCCTCGCCGCCCTCGCCCACCTGGCTGCCGGCACCGCGGCGACCCCCGCGGCGGCCCTCGTGCTCCTGAGCCTGCGGGCCGACTTCGTCGCGGCCGGCGCCGTCCACCCCGAGCTGCGCGAGGCCGTGCGCCACGGTCAGATGCTGCTGGGGCCGATGGGTGAGCGGGAACTGCGGGCCGCGGTGCTGCTGCCCGCCGGCCTGGTGGGACTGCGGGTCGAGCCCGAGCTCGTCGACCTGCTGCTGCAGGACCTGGGCGACCTCGGTACCCCCGCGGGAAGGGCACCCGCCGGACCCGGCCCGAAGGGAGCCGCCGCACGGAACCCTGACGCGGAAGCCGCGGAACCCTCCGAAGCGGGCCGGCTCCCGCTGCTCGCCCACGCCCTGCAGGCGACCTGGCAGGTCTGTCGGGGCGGCACCCTCACCGTCCGGGGCTACCGGCAGACCGGCGGCATCCGCGCGGCCGTCGCCACCACCGCCGACCGCGTCTACGCCGGCCTCGGCCCGGCGGCCCGGAAGGCGGCGCCCTGGGTCTTCGTCCAGCTGGTGAACGTCGGCGACCGTACGGCGGACACCCGCGCCCCGGTGGACCGCGCGAGCCTGCTCGACGCCGCGCAGGGCACCCACGGCATCGAGCGCGAGGCGGTGGAGACCGTCCTGCGCGCGTTCACGCAGGCCCGGCTGCTCACCGAGCACCGCAACGCCGTGGTCATCACCCACGAGGCACTGATCAGCGCCTGGCCCGCGCTGCGGGACTGGGTCGACCGGGACCGGGCCGGCCACCGGCTGCGCCGGCGCCTCGCCCAGGACGCCGCCCAGTGGTCCGACCGCACGCGCGACGCGAGCCTGCTGTACGCGGGCAGCCGGCTCGCCGAAGCGGAGGAGGCCGTGCGCGACACCGCCGCGCCGGCCGGGGCCGGCGCGTTCCTGGCCGCGTCACGCCGGCAGGCCGCACGCGGGGCCCGGCTGCGGAGGGCCGTGATCGCCGCCCTCATGGCGCTGGCCGTACTGGCGACCGGCGGCGCCGTGGTCGCGGCCCGGCAGGCGGCGACGGCGGGCAGGGAACGCGACACGGCGGTACGCGGCCAGATCGCCGCCACAGCGGACCAGGTCCGTGCCGCCGACAGCGCCTTCGCCACGCAACTCGACCTGGCCGCCTACCGGCTGGGGCCGACGGCCGAGCTGCGCAGCCGCCTGATCTCGGATCAGAACGCGCCGGTGTCCCCGGGCGCCGTCTCCCACGACGGGCCGGTGACCGCGATCGCCGTCAGCCCCGACGGAACCCTGCTGGCCGGGGCCTCCCCCAAGGGCCTGCGGCTGTGGCGCCTTCCCCCTGCCGGAGCAGCGGGCACCCCCGGGGCCCGCCTGCCCGTCCCGGTGCCGCCGGCCGTCCCCGCGCCGGCCGGCGAGCAGCTGGGCGGCGCTCCGCTGGCCCTGTCCTTCCGGCCCGACGGGCAGGTGCTGGCCGTGGGCGGGGTCGACGGCTCGCTCCGCCTGTACGACCTGCACGATCCGGCCCGGCCGCGCCCGCTCGGGCAGCCCGTGCCGGCCCACACGAGCACCGCGAACGTCGTCTTCGGTCCCGACGGCCGGACCCTGGCCACCGCCGGGAGCCGCGGCGACCTCACCGTCCGTCTCTGGGACGTCGGTGATCCCGCCGCCCCTCGCCCCCGGGGCGCGCCGACGCCCGGCCTCGGGGTGGTTCCGGCCCTCGCGTTCAGCCCGGACGGCCGCACCCTCGCCACCACTCGGGCCGCCGCGCCGGGGCGCTCCGGCCAGGAGTCCGTACAACTGTGGAAGGTCGCCGGCTCCGGGCCGCCCACCCCGCTCGGCAACCCGCTGACCGGAAGCCTCGGCACCGTCAGTGCCGTGGACTTCAGCCCCGACGGGCGCATGCTGGCCGTCGGCGGCTACGACACATCCGTGCGCCTGTGGGACACCACGGACCCGGGACGCGCCTCCCTCATCGGGAGCCCGCTGTTCGGCAGCACCAACGCCCTGACCACCCTGGACTTCAGCCCCGACGGGCGCACCCTGGCCGCGGGCGGCGCCGACGACGCCGTGGCCCTGTGGGTGATCGCCGACCCCCACCTCGCCCGCCGCACCTTCCGCTCCGCCCCGCTGACCGGGCAGACCGGCGGGGTCAACGGCCTCGCCTTCACGCCCGACGGGCGGACGCTGCTCAGCGGCGGCGCCGACGGGACGATCCGGCCCTGGGCCCTGCCGCCGACGGTGCTGTCCGGCCACGGCATGGCCCGGCTCAGCGCCGACGGCCGGGTCCTGGCCGCCCTCGGCTTCGACGGCCGCGTCCAGCTGTACGAGCTCCCGCCACCCGCCGGGCCGGCGGATGCCGTCGTGCCGCGCCCGGTGGGCGGGCCCTTGGACGCGGAGCGCCTCGATGGGGTGGCGTACGGCCCGGCCGGGCGCCTGCTGGCCGCGTCCGGCGCGGACGGGACGCTGCACCTGTGGGACACGGCCGACCCCGCGCACCCGAAACGGCTGGGCACACCGCTCCCGGGCACCTTCAACGCCCTGGTCTTCAGCCCGGACGGCCGGACGCTCGCCACCACGGACAACCGGCAGGAACTCGCCGTCACCACCCTGTGGGACCTCTCGGACCCGGCCGGGCCCAAGGCCCGTGGCGGCCCCCTGAGCTGGTTCGGGCAGTCGGTGGACGTCCGCATCGTCGCCTTCACCCCCGACGGCCGTTTCCTGGCCGGTGCCACCTCCGGCAGCGGCAACGCCGCCGTCGAGCGCAGCGTCCTGGTGTGGGACATGACCAACCCGGACCGGCCGCAGCCGCTCGCCGGGGCCCAGATCAGCGAGCGCGGCTTCGTGATGGGCCTCGCCTTCAGCCCCGACGGCCGGTTGATGGCCACCGGCACCGCCGACGGGGTCCTGCGGTTGTGGAACACCGCCGATCCGGCACGCGGCATCACGCCGGCCGGCGAGCTGCGGGGACATCAGAGCGACGTGAGGGCGCTCTCCTTCGGCCCGGACGGCCGCATCCTGGTCAGCGGCGGGGCCGACAACACGGTCCGGCTGTGGGACGTGGCGGGCCGCGCCCCCGTGGGCGGGCCGCTGACCGGGCACACGATGCCCGTGGGCACCGTGGCCGTCGCCCCGGACGGCCACACCCTCGTCACGGGCGGCTGGGACAACACCGTGCGCGTCTGGGAGACCGACCCGGCACGCCTGCTGCCCCGCCTGTGCGCGGCCACGACCGGCCGGCACGACCGCGACCTGTGGCGCCGGCACCTGCCCAACGCGCCCTACACGTCGGGGTGCCGGCCGTGACGACGGGGACGGCGGCCGCCGGAGCAGCGCGACGTCGTACGGATCCCGCGGCGGCCGTGGCGGTTGGCCGGCCGCGGCCTGGGGCGGCGTAGATTCGCGCCATGGTGCACGTACTGGGCAGCAGGATCCTGCTGCGCCCCACGGATCCCGAGCGTTCGCGCGCCTTCTACGGCGAGGTCCTGGGTCTGGCCGTCTACCGGGAGTTCGGGACCGGCCCGGAGCGCGGCACGGTCTACTTCCTCGGCGGCGGGTTCCTGGAACTGTCCGGCCGCTCCGACACCCCGCCCGCGCCCGGGATGCGGCTGTGGCTCCAGGTCGCCGATGCGCGGGCCGCGTACGAGGAGCTGCGGCAGCGGGGTGCCGAGGTGCTGCGGCCGCCGCTGCTGGAGCCGTGGGGGCTGATCGAGATGTGGCTCGCCGATCCGGACGGGGTGCGCATCGCGGTGGTGGAGGTGCCGGCGGACCATCCGCTGCGATTCCGCCCGTGACCGCTGCCGAGCCGGCCGGGATCCACCTTGACCGCTGCCGAGACGGCCCGGATCCACCCGGCCGCGCCGAGCCCCGCCGGCCCCGCGCCGGGCGCGGCCGAGCGCGCGGGCGCGTGCGGTCCGCGCGGGACCCGGCGCCCAGCAATCCCGGTGCGCTCCGCCGTCCGGGTGAACGGGCCCGGCACCCGCAGGCGGGACATCCGGCCGATCCCGTAGACGGGGCGTCAACCGGCCCGGGCGTCGCGGGCCCGTCAGGACTGCGATCGGCGGCGCCGCGTAGCAGGTCCGGGGCGGCCGTGGATGCCTTTTGTAAAGATCCACGCAGTGTGCTGGATTGATCACCGACAGTGCTCCCCCGGCTGCGCGGAAGGATCCCCATGCGCACGGTTCGCGAATCAGTCCTGGACGTCCTACGGACCCGGGGCATCACCACGGTCTTCGGCAACCCCGGCTCGACGGAGCTGCCGATGCTCAAGCAGTTCCCGGACGACTTCCGGTACGTGCTCGGCCTCCAGGAGGCCGTGGTCGTCGGGATGGCAGACGGGTTCGCGCTCGCCTCCGGCACCACCGCCCTGGTCAACCTGCACACCGGGCCCGGCACCGGCAACGCCATGGGCGCCGTCCTCAACGCCCGCGCCAACCGCACCCCCATGGTCGTCACCGCCGGCCAGCAGCACCGCGCCATGCTCACCATGGAGGCGCTGCTCACCAACCAGCAGCCGACCCTGCTCCCCCAACCCGCCGTCAAGTGGGCCTACGAGCCCCCGCGCCCCGCCGACGTCGCCCCGGCCCTCGCCCGCGCCGTGCAGCTCGCGGAAACCCCGCCCCACGGGCCGGTGTTCCTCTCCCTCCCCATGGACGACTTCGACGCGGAGCTGACCGAGGCGGAGGACCTGGCCGCCCGCACGGCCGCCGCCCGGCGGGTCACGCACGCCGCCGCCCCCGACACGGCCGCGGTCGCCGCCCTCGCGGACCGGATCTCCCGCGCCCGCTCCGCCGTCCTCGTAGTCGGCGACGACGTCGACGCCTCCGGGGCCTGGGACGCCGTGGTCGCGCTCGCCGAGCGCACCGGGCTGCCCGTCTGGGCGGCCCCGATCTCCGCACGGGTCTCCTTCCCCCGCAACCACCCGCAGTTCCGGGGTGAGTTGACCGCGGCGATCGGCCCGCTGGGCCGACAGCTGGCGGGGCACGACCTGGTCGTCGTCCTCGGCGCGCCGGTGTTCCGCTACTACCCGTACGTCCCCGGCGCCCCCCTGCCGGAGGGCACCGAGCTGGTCCTGCTGACCCGGGACGCCGAGGAGGCCGCCAAGGCGCCGGTCGGAGACGCGATCGTCGCCGACCTGGCGCTGGCCGCCCGGGCACTCGCGGACCGGCTTCCGGCCGCCGGCTCCGCGCCCGCCGCACCCCGCCGGCAGGAGCAGGCTCCGGAGGCCGCCGGCGACGGGGTCCTGACCCCGCTCGCCGCCCTGCGGGCCGTCGCCCAGGGCGCCCCGGAGAACACCCTCTGGGTCAACGAATCGCCGTCGAACGTCCCGCAGTTCCACGAAGTGACCCGGATCGCCGCCCCCGGCTCCTACCTGTTCTCCGCCGGCGGCGGGCTCGGTTTCGGGGCCGCGGCGGCGGTCGGAGCACAACTCGGCGCCCCGGACCGGCCCGTGGTGTGCGTCATCGGCGACGGCTCGATCCACTACGCCGTCCAGGCCCTGTGGACCGCCGCCGCCTACCGGGTTCCCGTCACCTTCGTCGTCCTCAGCAACGCCCGCTACGCGATCCTCCAATGGTTCGCGCAGCTCGAACAAGCCCAGGGCGCGCCCGGCCTCGACATCCCCGGCATCGACATCACGGCCGTCGCCACCGGCTACGGGGTGCGTGCCCACCGGGCCCAGGGCGCGGGCGAACTCACGAAGCTCGTGCGGGACTCGGCGGCCCAGCAGGACGGGCCGGTCCTCATCGACGTGCCCGTCACCACCGAGTTCCCCTCCCTCTGAACCCGTCAGCGGCCACCCGCCCCGACCAACGGAAGGCCCGTATGTCACCCGAGACCCCTCTCCTGTCCCGTTTGCGCACCCTCCTGCCCGACCATGCGGACGTCCTGCACACCGACCCCGAGACCCTGTCGGCGCACGCCCGCGACGCGGCTCCCTTCTCCGAGGCTGGCGCACCCGCCACCGTCGCCTTCCCGCGGACCGCCGAGCACGTCCAGCACATCCTGCGCACGGCGTACGAGCTCGGCGTTCCCGTCGTCCCTCAGGGTGCCCGCACGGGCCTCGCGGGCGCCGCGAACGCCGTGGACGGCTGCATCGTGCTGAACACGGGTCGGATGGACCGCATCCTGGAGATCGACCCGGCCAACCGGCTGGTGCGCTGCGAGCCGGGCGTGGTCACCAAGCGGCTGAACGACGCCGTCGCCGAGCACGGGCTCAGCTATCCGCCCGACCCCGCCTCCTGGGAGCACTGCACCATCGGCGGGAACATCGCGACCGGCGCGGGCGGCATCTGCTGCGTGAAGTACGGGGTCACCGCGGACTACGTGCTGGCCCTGGACCTGGTCCTGCCCGACGGGCGGCGGATGCGCACCGGCCGGGACACCGTCAAGGGGGTGGCCGGCTACGACCTGACCCGCCTCCTCGTCGGCTCCGAGGGCACCCTCGCCGTCATCGTCGGCGCCACTTTGGCGCTGCGGCCCGTCCGGCCGCCGGCGCTCTCCCTGCTCGCCCAGTTCCCCAGCCTGGTGCAGGCCGGCGAAGCGGTCGCCGCGATCACCGCCGCGGGCCATGTGCCATCGGCGCTCGAACTCCTCGACCGGGCCACCTCGCAGGCGGTCGCCGACCACGGGCACCCGCTGCTGGAGGCCGGCGCCGCCGCCACGCTGATCGTCGAGAGCGACAGCGCCGATCCCGTCCGCGACCTGACCGCGATGACGCTGCTGTGCAAGGGGGCCGGGGCACAGAACGTGGTCACCTCGTCCACCGCAGAGGAGTCCCGGCGGATCATCGAGGCCCGGCGGCTGGTCAGCCCGGCGTTGGGGGCGTTCGCCGCGACGCTGGGCGGCAGGCCGACCGCGTTCATCGAGGACGTGGCCGTGCCGCGTTCCGAACTGGCGAAGTTCATGGGCACCATCGAGGAGATCGCGACCCGGCACCGGCTGCGGATCTTCACCCTCGGGCACGCCGGTGACGGCAACCTGCATCCCACGGTCGTCTTCGACGAGTCGGACGCCGACGAGTTCCGCCGCGCCCAGACCGCGTACGACGACATCATGGCCGCCGGTCTGGCCCTCGGCGGAACCAGCACCGGCGAGCACGGCATCGGCACCCTCAAGCGGGAGTGGCTCACCCGCGAGCTCGACCCGGTCAGCCTGGAGCTGCAGCGCGGCCTGAAGCGCCTCTTCGACCCGAAGAACCTGCTCAACCCCGGCAAGGTCGTGGAGGCATGACCGACGACCCCACCCCGGCGGGCGCCGGCACGGAAGGCGCCACCGCGTCCGCCACCGCGGTCCCCGCGCCCTCCGCCCGTGGCGCCTCCACGCCCGCGCGCGCCGTGCCCCGGCCCGCCCGGGCCGGGCGGGCCGAGACCGTACGGTTCGCGGCGACGCACACCCTGCCCGCGTTCATCCGCGGGGCCTTCCACGTCCGGCCCAAGGTGGTTTCGGCGTACGCGGCCCTCGGTCAGCAGGGCTGGTCGGCGGCGACCTTGCGGGCCATGCGCGCCCGGCACGGCGGGGCGCCCGTCGAGGTGCGCGGACTGTCCGGGACACTGCTGGTCCTGCTCGACCAGGCCGACGTCCGGCAGTTCTACGAACTCCCGGTGCGCACCCTGGCCATGGACGCACCCGACAAGTACCGGGGGCTGTCGCTGCTGGAGCCCACCGGGGTGATCTGCTCGCACGGCGACACCCGCGAGGACCGGCGCCGCATCAACGACGAGGTGCTCGCGGCGGACCGGCCGGTGCACCCTTCGTGCAGGGAGTTCCAGGCCCTGGTCGACGAGGAGGCGACCGCGCTGACCCACGGCGGGGAGCTGGACTTCCCGCGACTGCGGCGCACGGTGGCCCGCCTCGGGCGCCGCATGGTCCTCGGCGACGCGGCGGCCGGTGACGAGGAGCTCGCCCGCTGGCTGCTCGCCATCCGTGAGGAAGCCAACTGGATGCGGATGCGCAAGGGCCGGGCGGCGGCCGCCGAGGCGCTGTACGCGAAGGCCGCCGCCCGCGTCGAGGAGTACGCCGCCCGGGCCGAGCCGTACACCCTCGCCGCGCTCGCCCGCCGGCACCCGTCGGCCGCGGGCCCGGACGCCGCCGTGCTGGACCCTGTCGGGCAGGCCCACCACTGGCTGCTCGCCCTCGACACCGTCGGACCGACCGTCGCCCGGACCCTGCTGCTGCTCTCCGCGCACCCGGCCGAACAGGACGCGGTCCGGGCCGAGATCGACGCCGGGGACCCGGAGCTGCCCCGGCTGCGGGCCTGCGTACGGGAGACCCTGCGGCTCTACCCGCTCGTGCCGGACCTGGTACGGGTCACCCGTGCCGAGACCGAGTGGCGCGGGCAGCGCTATCCGGCGGGCACGGCCGTGCTCGTCCCGGCGCTGTTCCACCAACGGGACCCCGAACACGTCGCGGCCGCCCACCGGTTCGTCCCGGCGCGGTGGTTGCGTCCCGGGACGGCGGACGATCCGGGGCTGGCGC
Source organism: Streptomyces sp. NPDC059851 (assembly GCF_042732005.1). Taxonomy (NCBI): domain Bacteria; kingdom Bacillati; phylum Actinomycetota; class Actinomycetes; order Kitasatosporales; family Streptomycetaceae; genus Streptomyces; species Streptomyces sp. NPDC059851. Next base: position 15,409 of record NZ_JBHWJJ010000161.1, read on the forward strand.
CGTTCAGCCACGGCGACGGGCGCTGCCCGGGCGAGCACCTGGGACTGCTGACGTCCGCGGCAGTGATCGCGGCGGTGCTGCGGGGCCACCGGGTCACCGGCGGCCGCCCCGATCTGGACCCCTCCTCGGCGCTGCCGGGCCTGCTCGGCTCGGCGGGCATCCGACTCGCCCTCGCCGCCCGCTGAGCCCGCGCCGCCGCCGATCCCGCACGGCGTGCACCGGGGGCGCGGCGCGCCCCACCTCCTTCCACCCCCATGCCCCGGAGGGCACCCGCATGACCGATGCCACGACCGCCGTCACCGGGCACGAACCGGACGTCGACTCCCTGCACCAGATGTGCCGCCTGCTCGCCGAGGCCGCCGAGGGCGTGGGGGAAGCCTCCCGGTACGCGTCCGAACTCGCCCTCGGCACGCGGCTGCCGCGGGCCGTCCGCGGCGGAGCCGCCCGGCACACCCTGTTGCGGACGATCACCGACCCCAAGGGCCTGGGCTGGGCCCCGCGCGGCCGCGGCCTCGCCGGGCTCGGCCGGCTCGTCGGCGTGTTCACCAGCCGGGAGAGCCTCGCGGTGACCCTGGCCGTGACGGGCCTGAAGGCCCGGATCCGGGCCGCCGCCGTCCACCACCCCGAGTTGCTCGGGGACCCTGACACGGCCCGCGTGCTCAGGGCCGTCGCGAAGGACCGGCAGCGGGAGGCGATCCGGGTGTTCCGCGCGATCCTCGGCCGCAAGGGCGCCGAGCGGACCTTCGCGCTGCTCGCCCCGGCCTTCGCCGACATCCTCGCCTGGAACGCCCTCACCGACGAGAACCCGCTGAACGACGCGGCCGGCTGGGAGGTCGCCACCGGCCGCACCCTCACCGGCGCGGAGCCGGTCCTCGGCATCGGTGCGCGGGTCTGGGCGTTCCTCGACCGCGGCCCCGGCCGGGCCGAGGACTTCGTGCCGCCGGCGGGGTTCGCCGAGCGGCTGGACACCGGCGGCACCATCGCCGGGTACGTGCGGAACATCGACGCGGTGGGCACCGGCGGCACCCTGCTGGTCCAGCAGGTCGTCGCGTCCGACGGCGTGCAGCGGTACGTCGTCCAGCTCGCCGGCATGTCGGGGCTGAGCGGGGAGAGCCCGCAGGACCTGCTGGGCGCGGTCCACGCGGTGGCGCGGCCGGCGACGCCGTACTCCCGGGCCGTGTGCAAGGCACTGCGCGGGGCCGTCCCCTCGGGCTGCGAGATCGCGCTGGTGGGGCACAGCCTGGGCGGGATCACCGCAATGAACCTGGCCGCCGACCGGGACTTCTGCGAGGTGTACCGGGTCACCCACGTGGTGGCGGTCGGCTCCCCCGTCGACGGCAAGCGGCCCGCCGACCCGCGTACCCGGGTGTGCTCGCTGGTGAACGAGCACGACGTGGTGCCGAGTCTGGAGGGCCGCTCCTCGGTCTCCCCGTACCGGCTGCCGGAGCAGTTCACCGAGTTCACCTGGACCGACGACACGCACGCCTTCCCGCTGTGCCACGCCGCCGAGCGGTACGCGCACAACCTGGAGCACGACGTGCCCGGGGCGCGGGCGCACGTGGACGCCGAACTCGCGCCCTACCGGGGCCGGGTGACCGCTACCCGCCTCTTCCGCCTCTACGACCGCTGACCACCGACCGCCGCCGACCGCTGAGGACCACCACCACATGACCGACACCGCACCCACCGAACACTCCGGGCCGGCCCGCGGGAGGACCGCACCGGCCGCAGGCGGAGCAGGCTCCGGCTCCGCCGGGGTGCCCGGGCAGGCCGGCGCCGTCCGCCCGTCGCCGACCCCGGGCTACGGCCCGCCGAGCCTCCTCGAACGCCTCGG
>NZ_JBHWJJ010000162.1:0-17095 GCF_042732005.1 Streptomyces sp. NPDC059851
CCCACAGTGGGCGCGCCCCTTCCGCGCGTACCGGGCCGTACCGGTCTCAGTGCGGGCCGCGGTCGAGGTCGAACTCCCCGTCCCGGGCGCCCAGTACGAACGCCTCCCACTCGGCCGCCGTGTAGCGCAGCACCGTGTCCCGGTCCAGGGAGGACCGCATGGCCACCGCACCCTCGGGCAGCCGGGCGATCTCGACCCGCTCCTCGTCCGGGGTGGTCCCGGGCGGGCCCTCCCACTCCACGCCGCTGATGTCGAGCGCGTACAGCTCGTCCTTCTCCTGCTGGGTGCCCATGTGCGGCCTCTCCCTCGGCGGTCCTACGCTGCCGATTATCAGGGCTCGCTGCCGAGCCGGGGGAGCGTTTCCGGTTGATCACCCTCCGTTCCTGCCGAGAACCGGGCCCCCGCGGCACTGAGGACCCGGCCGCCGAGGGAGCGGCCGGGCCAGGCCCGGGCGGGGCCCGGGCGGGCTCAGGCCCCCGGCATCCGGCCCAGCTGCACCAGCGAGGTGCCCCGCCGGCGCGAGGAGAAGTACCCCCTGCCCGGCGGCATCGGCCGCGGCCGCACGGCGCCGATCAGGTCGCCCTCGGAAGGATCGCCCGACAGCACCACGCCCTGCGCGCCCAACTCCTTGATGCGCTGCATGAACGGCTCGTACAGCGACCGCGAGGCCCCCGCGGAGTTGCGCGCGATGATGAACCGGACACCCGTGTCCCGGGCGAACGGCAGGTACTCCACCAGCGGCGCCAGCGGATTGCCCTGGCTCGTCGCCACCAGGTCGAAGTCGTCGATGATGATGAACACGTCCGGCCCCGTCCACCAGCTGCGGTCCCGCAGCTGCTGCGGGGTGACGTCCTCCGGCGGCTGCCGCCGGGCGAACACGCCGCCCAGCGCCTCCATGTGCATCTGCAGGGAGCTCGCCATCGGCGCGTACTCCAGCAGGTGCTCCTCCGGCAGCGCCCCCAGCAGGGTGCGCCGGTAGTCGCCGACGACCAGCCTGGCCCGGTCCGGGGTGTACCGCTGCGCGATCTGCTGCGCGATGAGCCGCAGCAGGTTCGTCTTGCCCGACTCGCTCTCGCCGAAGACGAGGAGGAACGGGTCCGCCTCGAAGTCGACGAAAACCGGCTCCAGGTTCGTCTCGTCGATGCCGATCGCGATGCCGCGCTCGGGGAACTGGCCGCCACCCGGCAGCTGGTCCGCGTGCAGCAGCCGCGGCAGCAGCCGGACGCCCGGAGCCGCCGGTCCCGACCAGTTCTGCTTGACCGCCGACACGAACGCCGCCGTCGCGTCCGCCAGCTCCTCCACGTCGTGCGAGCCGTCGATCCGCGGCAACGCCCCCAGGAAGTGCAGCTTCTCCGGCACCTGGCCGCGGCCCGGCATCCCCGTCGGGACGTTGGCCGCGACCTTCCGGTCGAACTCGGAGTCCATGACGTCACCGAGCCGCAGCTCCAGCCGGCCCAGCATCTGGTCCTTCAGCGCGGCCCGCACCTCCATGTAACGCGCCGCCGTGATCACCACGTGGATGCCGTAGCCCAGACCTCGCGACGCGATGTCCGTGACCACCTGCTCCAGGCCCTCGTACTCGCCCCGGAAGCCGCCCCAGCCGTCGATGACCAGGAACACGTCGCCCCACGCCTCGCCGGGCAGCTCGCCCGCCGCCCGCTTGCGCCGGTAGGTGCCGACCGAGTCGATCCCGTGGGTCCGGAAGAACTCCTCGCGGCGGTTGAGGATGCCGCCCACCTCCGCGACCGTGCGCCGTACCCGCTCCGGGTCCAGGCGCGAGGCGATCCCCCCGACGTGCGGCAGCTCCGCCACCGCAGACATACCGCCACCACCGAAGTCCAGCCCGTAGAACTGCACCTCGCGCGGGGTGTGCGTCAGCGCGAACGCGGAGATCAGCGTCCGCATCAGCGTCGACTTGCCCGACTGCGGACCGCCGACCACCATCATGTGGCCCGCCGCCCCCGAGAAGTCCCGGTACAGCACCTCGCGCCGCTGCTCGAACGGCTTGTCGACGAGCCCGAGCGGCACCACCAGCCCGCCCGGCCGTGTGTACCCCTCCGCGTGCAGCCCGCGCTCCGCCGAGGCCGCCAGTGCCGGCAGCAGCTGGTCCAGCGCCGGAGCCCGGTCCAGCGGCGGCAGCCACACCTGGTGCGCGGGGACCCCCTGCCCCTCCAGCCGGGACACGATCACGTCCAGCACCGTGTCCGCCAGCGCGTCGTCCTCCTGCTCGGTCTGCGCCGCCAGGTACGCCGGGTCGGGGGCCGCGTACACCACCGGCACCGGCGCCGCCGTGAACAGCGCGGGCCGCCGCTCCACCGGGAACCGGCCCACCGACAGCTCCCGTCCGCCCGAGCGGTACGTACCCGAGACGTACGCCGCCTTGAAGCGGACCATCTCGTCCGTACCGAACTTCAGGTAGCCCGAGCCCGGCACCGACGGCAGGTGGTACGCGTCCGGCACACCGATCGCCGTGCGCGACTCCGCCGCCGAAAAGGTCCGCAGACCGATGCGGTACGACAGGTACGTGTCCAGCCCGCGCAGCTTGCCCTCCTCCAGACGCTGCGAGGCCAGCAGCAGGTGCACGCCCAGCGAACGGCCGATGCGGCCGATCTGGATGAACATGTCGATGAAGTCGGGCTTCGCGGTCAGCAGCTCGCTGAACTCGTCGATGACCAGGACCAGCGAGGCCAGCGGCTCCAGCGGGGCACCTGCCGCGCGCGCCTTCTCGTAGTCGTGGATGTTCGCGTAGTTGCCCGCCGAGCGCAGCAGCTCCTGCCGGCGCTGCAGCTCGCCGCGGATCGAGTCGCCCATGCGGTCCACGAGCGTCAGGTCGTCCGCCAGGTTGGTGATGACGGCCGCGACGTGCGGCATCTGCCCCATGCCGGTGAACGTCGCACCGCCCTTGAAGTCCGCGAGGACGAAGTTCAGGGTCTCCGAGGTGTGCGTCACCGCCAGGCCCAGCACCAGCGTGCGCAGCAGCTCCGACTTGCCCGATCCCGTCGCGCCCACGCACAGGCCGTGCGGGCCCATGCCCTCCTGCGCGGCCTCCTTCAGGTCCAGCATCACCGGCGAGCCGTCCTCGCCGACACCGATCGGCACGCGCAGCCGCTCACCGGCCGACCGCGGCCGCCAGGTCCGGGCCACGTCGATCGACGCCGCATCGCCCAGGTTCAGCAGGTCCGTGAAGTCCAAGTTGGCCAGCAGCGGTTCGTCGTCGTCCCCGCCGCCCGTGCGCAGCGGCGCCAGCTGCCGGGCGAGCGCCTCCGCCGCCGGCAGCGACAGACCGTCCGGCAGGCCCTCGTAGGCGACCCCGCCGCCCGACTCCAGGCGCAGCCTGCCCGGACGCGCCACGACCGACAGCCCGCCGCGCGGCTCGTCCAGCTCGCCCGCGATCACCTCGACGATCGTCACGCCCTGCAGGCCCTCGGCCGCCGCGAACGCCGACTCGGCCGGCACCAGCCCGCCGCGGGAGTTGGCGTCCAGGACGACGACCAGGTGCGGCTGGTCCAGCACCGGGGAGGTGTCCCGGCTGAACCGCGGCCGCCCCTCCAGCCGGGGCGCCAGCAGCGCCTCCACCTCGGTCAGGTCGTCGCCGAACAGCCGCTTGCTGCCCGCCCCGTCGACCTGCCCCGGCACCTGGGTGTGCGGCAGCCACTTCACCCAGTCCCACGCCTCCACCGCACCCGGCGCGGCCACCACGGCCACCACCAGGTCGTCGGGGGAGTGGAGCGTCGCCAGCTGCGCCACCATCGCCCGCGCCGCACCGCGCGCCGACTCCGGCTCCCCGGACACCGTCACGTGGTAGAACGCCCGCAGCGACACCGCCACCGGCAGCCCGTCCAGCGAGGAGTGCACCCGCAGGAACCGCTGCATCGCGCCCGCGGTCAGCGGCTCCAGCTCGTCCACCGGCGCCGTGTCCGGCGCCACCAAAGGAGTCGCCAGGCGCTGCACGCCCAGACCCAGCCGGGCCTGCCCGAAGTCGGCGTCGCCCACGCGCCGTTCCCACAGCCGTGACCCCTCGGCCACCACCGACCACAACTGCTCGGGCGCCGGATGCAGGTACAGTTGCGCGTCCCGCTGGGCCCGTGCGGTCCGGCGCACCTGACGGCGCGTCTGCGCGAGGTATTTCAGGTAGTCCCTGCGCACATCGGCCATTTGCCCCTGCGTACCGCGCCGGTGGCGGACCACCTGCGCGATGACCATGGCCACCGTCGACACCAGCATCAGCACGCCCATGATGCGCATGAACGGCGCCGCGCCCGGCATGAAGAAGAAGACGACCGAGGAACCCATGCCCAGCATCGGCAGGAGCTGCATCAGCATGCCCTCCTGCTGCCCCCGGGGAAGCTCCGGCGGGGCTTCGAGCCTCAGCTCGTCCGAAGGGACTTCGGGCGGCAGGGACCGCGGCGGGCGTTTGACGACGATCTGACTCACCGGAGCACCAATCCCTCGAAAACGGACCGGACGCTGCTGCGGCGCCCCAAGTCCCGGGCGCGTAGGGGCTCTCATCCGCTGGGGCCCCGCCCAGCGATAGCCGGGGAGGTGATCCTACTTGCCGACCGTCATACGTACTCCCGGTAGGGTGGCCCGCGCATTGTGCGCACCCGCGAATCCGAGACGGCCGCGGAACGCGCCCGCTCCGCCAACCAGGGGGTCCCACAGGTGAGTACGGCCGCAGCGACGGGCTTCTGCAGGGTCACCGTCGTGGCTCCCGACAGCCGCATCGACGTCGCCCTCCCCGAGGACATCGCCGTCGCCGACGTCTACCCCGAACTGCTGCGCCTCACCGGCCAGACCCAGCCCGTCGGCGCGCCCACCGGCTACCACCTCGTCCGCCGCGACGGCACCGTCCTCGACGGCGCGCGCACCCTCGCCGCCCAGCAGGTCCTCGACGGCGAGGTGCTGAGCCTGCGCCCGTTCGCCGAGTCGCTGCCGCCCGCCGTCTTCGACGACGTCTCCGACGCCGTCGCCTCCGCCGTCGTCCGCGACCGCCACCTGTGGAGCGACGACATGCTGCGCGGCGCGGGCCTGGCCGGCGCCGCCGTCCTGCTCGTCCTGCTCGGCTTCGTCCTCTGGTACGCCGACCCCGTCCGGCACGACATGCACGGCCTGCCCGGCGTCATCGCCGGAGCCGTCGGCGTCCTGCTCACCGCCGCCGCCGGCGTCCGCGCCCGCGTCTACCGCGACCGCGGTTCCGCCGTCGCCCTCGGCCTCGGCGCGCTGCCCCAGATGATGATCGCCGGGTCCGGCATCGTCGCCCCCGCCGCCGGCCAGGGCCCCGGCCGCCTGCAGTTCCTGCTCGGCTGCGCCTGCGTCCTGGTCGCCTCCGTCGCCCTCGTCGCGCTCACGCCCCACGGCGACGCCCCCTTCGTCGCGGCCACCTTCCTCGCCGCGACCGGCACCCTGGCCACCTTCCTCGCCATCGTCACCGAGGCCTCCGCCACCGCCACCGCCGCCTGCTGCGCCCCCGTCGCCATCGGCCTCGTCGCCTTCCTGCCCGGCCTCTCCGCCCGCTTCGCCCGGCTGCCCATCGGCTACGCCGCCCCGCGCAGCGCCGTCGAGGTGTACGAGACCCCGGACCGCTACGAGACCGAGCCGTACGGCGACCCCGCCGTTGGACCCGACCAGGGCGAATCCGGCGGCCCGCTCGACGCCGACGCCATCGCCGCCCAGGCCCGCCGCGGCCACGAGCTGCTGCTCGGCCTGGTCGCCGGTTGCGCCGCGGTCGCCGTCGGCTCCGCCGCCGTCCTCGGCTTCTCCGACAACACCTGGAGCCGTCTCCTCGCCCTGGCCACCGGGCTGGCGATGCTGCTGCGCGCCCGGCTCTTCCGCTACACCTCCCAGGTCGTGTGCGCCCTGGTCGCCGGCCTGGCCGCCGTCGCCCTGCTGGTCCTGGGGCTGGCCCTGCACCCGCCCGCCGACCTGCTCGTGGAGCTGACCCGCTACCACGACCGCGGCGGCCTGGACCTCCGTGCGACCTGGCTGTCCGCCTCGGTCGCCGCCGGCGCCGCCCTCCTCGCCGGAATTGCGCTGGTCATACCCCGCAAGGGTCTGTCACCCTTCTGGGGGCGACTGCTCGACCTCACCGAGGCGGCCGTCCTGCTCAGCCTCGTCCCGCTGGCCCTGGCCGTCCTCGACGTCTACTCCCGGGCCCGCTCGCTCACCAGCTGAGACACGCCGCACGGCCGCCTGGTACGCTGTGTGACGGCCGTTTGTGTACGCGGCCCCGGAGCACTCCGGGGACTGCGCCCAGCGGACCCGCCACCCGAGTCACGGAAGCCCCAGAGACGACGACCTGGGGCACTCGGTGGCCACGAATCACCCAAGAGGAGTAAACGTGTCGCTCGACGCCGCCACGAAGAAGCAGATCATGGCCGAGTTCGGTACCAAGGAGGGCGACACCGGCTCCCCCGAGGTCCAGGTCGCGATGCTTTCCCGCCGCATCTCGGACCTGACCGAGCACCTGAAGGCCCACAAGCACGACCACCACTCCCGCCGGGGTCTGCTGATCCTCGTCGGCCAGCGCCGCCGCCTGCTGCAGTACCTGGCCAAGAAGGACATCCAGCGCTTCCGTACGCTGGTCGACCGCCTCGGCATCCGCCGTGGTGCGGCCGGCGCCAAGTAAGTCGCTGAGAAGGGAGCGGTTCCCACGATGAGGGGACCGCTCCCTTTGCCGTACGTGCCGTGCGCCCGCTCTGCGTGCGGGACGTACCGGACGCTTTGTAGTCTGGACGCACGTGCGCGTCGCACTGCGGTGCACAACTGAAGAGGGAGAAGCGCCCTCCTACGCCGCCGGTCCTCGGTAGTGGTACCCGGAATGCCTCACGGGCGCCGAACCGGGTACTTCGATCGAAGACCGGCCCGCACGCAAGGAGCGCTTCTCCAGCCGTCCGCCGCCACACGGGCCGCGGACGGAGACGACGAAAAAATGGAGAAAACGCTAGTGGAGAACGAGACCCACTACGCCGAGGCCGTCATCGACAACGGTTCCTTCGGCACCCGTACGATCCGCTTCGAGACGGGCCGCCTGGCCCGCCAGGCCGCCGGCTCCGCCGTCGCCTACCTGGACGACGACACGATGGTGCTGTCCGCCACCACCGCGTCGAAGAAGCCCAAGGACCAGCTCGACTTCTTCCCCCTGACGGTGGACGTCGAGGAGCGGCAGTACGCGGCCGGCAAGATCCCCGGCTCCTTCTTCCGCCGAGAGGGCCGGCCCTCCGAGGACGCGATCCTCACCTGCCGCCTGATCGACCGCCCGCTGCGCCCGTCCTTCAAGAAGGGCCTGCGCAACGAGATCCAGGTCGTCGCCACCATCATGGCGCTCAACCCGGACCACCTGTACGACGTCATCGCGATCAACGCCGCGTCCGCGTCCACCCAGCTCGCCGGCCTGCCCTTCTCCGGCCCGATCGGCGGCGTCCGCGTCGCTCTGATCAAGGGCCAGTGGGTCGCCTTCCCGACGCACTCCGAGCTCGAGGACGCCGTCTTCGACATGGTCGTCGCGGGCCGCACCCTGGAGGACGGCGACGTCGCGATCATGATGGTCGAGGCCGAGGCCACCGAGCAGACCATCACCCTCGTCAAGGGCGGCGCCGAGGCGCCGACCGAGGAGGTCGTCGCCGCTGGTCTCGAGGCCGCGAAGCCGTTCATCAAGGTCCTGTGCAAGGCCCAGTCGGACCTCGCCGCCAAGGCCGCCAAGCCCGAGGGCGAGTTCCCGATCTTCCTCGACTACGAGGACGACGTCTTCGCCGCCCTGGAGCAGGCCGTCCGCGGCGAGCTGGCCCAGGCCCTGACCATCGCCGGCAAGCAGGAGCGCGAGGTCGAGCTCGACCGCGTCAAGGAGCTCGCCGCCGAGAAGCTCCTCCCGGCCTTCGAGGGCCGCGAGAAGGAGATCTCCGCCGCCTACCGCAGCCTGACCAAGGCCCTGGTCCGCGAGCGCGTCATCAAGGACAAGGTCCGCATCGACGGCCGCGGCGTCACCGACATCCGCACCCTGGCCGCCGAGGTCGAGGCGATCCCGCGGGTCCACGGCTCCGCCCTGTTCGAGCGTGGCGAGACCCAGATCCTGGGCGTCACCACCCTCAACATGCTCCGCATGGAGCAGCAGCTGGACACCCTCTCCCCGGTGACCCGCAAGCGCTACATGCACAACTACAACTTCCCGCCGTACTCCACCGGCGAGACCGGCCGCGTCGGCTCCCCCAAGCGCCGCGAGATCGGCCACGGCGCCCTCGCCGAGCGCGCCCTCATCCCGGTTCTGCCGAGCCGCGAGGAGTTCCCGTACGCGATCCGCCAGGTGTCCGAGGCCCTCGGCTCCAACGGCTCGACCTCCATGGGCTCCGTCTGCGCCTCCACCATGTCGCTGCTGAACGCCGGTGTGCCCCTCAAGGCCCCCGTCGCCGGCATCGCCATGGGCCTGATCTCCCAGGAGATCGACGGCAAGACCCACTACGTCGCCCTCACCGACATCCTCGGTGCGGAGGACGCCTTCGGCGACATGGACTTCAAGGTCGCCGGCACCAAGGAGTTCGTCACCGCCCTCCAGCTCGACACCAAGCTGGACGGCATCCCCGCCTCCGTCCTGGCCGCGGCCCTCAAGCAGGCCCGCGACGCCCGCCTCCACATCCTCGACGTGATGATGGAAGCGATCGACACGCCGGACGAGATGTCCCCGAACGCCCCGCGGATCATCACCGTCAAGATCCCCGTGGACAAGATCGGCGAGGTCATCGGCCCCAAGGGCAAGATGATCAACCAGATCCAGGAGGACACCGGCGCCGAGATCACGATCGAGGACGACGGCACCATCTACATCGGTGCCGCCGACGGCCCGGCCGCCGAGGCCGCCCGCGCCACGATCAACTCGATCGCCAACCCGACCATGCCGGAGGTCGGCGAGCGCTACCTGGGCACGGTCGTCAAGACCACCACCTTCGGTGCGTTCGTCTCCCTGCTCCCGGGCAAGGACGGCCTGCTGCACATCTCGCAGATCCGCAAGCTCGCCGGTGGCAAGCGCGTGGAGAACGTCGAGGACGTGCTCGCGGTCGGCGCCAAGGTCCAGGTCGAGATCGCCGAGATCGACCAGCGCGGCAAGCTCTCCCTGATCCCCGTGATCGAGGGCGAGGACGCCGCCGAGGCCGACAAGGACGACTCCGACAAGTGACGTCGCGTAGTTCCCGTGTGACGGCCCGCCCCTCTTCGGAGGGGCGGGCCGTTGCCCGTACCCAAACCCTCCTCAAGGGTGAGAAGGGCATCGGCACCGTCCGGCGCACCGTCCTCCCCGGCGGACTGCGCATCGTCACCGAGACGCTGCCCTCCGTCCGCTCCGCCACCTTCGGCATCTGGGCGCACGTCGGTTCCCGCGACGAGACGCCCGCGCTCAACGGCGCCACGCACTACCTGGAGCACCTCCTCTTCAAGGGCACCGGCAGGCGCAGCGCCCTCGACATCTCCTCCGCGATCGACGCGGTCGGCGGCGAGATGAACGCCTTCACGGCGAAGGAGTACACCTGCTACTACGCACGGGTGCTCGACACCGACCTGCCGCTGGCGATCGACGTCGTCTGTGACATGCTCACCGGCTCGCTGATCCGCGAGGAGGACGTCGACGCCGAGCGCGGCGTCATCCTCGAAGAGATCGCGATGACCGAGGACGACCCGGGCGACTGCGTGCACGACCTGTTCGCGCACACCATGTTCGGCGACTCCCCGCTGGGCCGGCCCGTCCTCGGCACCGTCGACACGATCAACGCCCTCGGCGCCGACCGCATCCGCCGCTTCTACAAGAAGCACTACGACCCCACCCACCTGGTCGTGGCCGCCGCCGGCAACGTCGACCACGGCAAGGTCGTCCGCCAGGTCCGTGCGGCCTTCGAACGCGCCGGCGCCCTCGGGCGCACCGACGCCGAGCCCATCGGCCCGCGCGGCGGCACCAAGCGGATCCGCGCCTCCGGCCGCGTCGACCTGATCAGCCGCAAGACCGAGCAGGCGCACGTCGTCCTCGGCATGCCGGGCCTGGCCCGCACCGACGACCGCCGCTGGGCCCTGGGCGTACTGAACACCGCCCTCGGCGGCGGCATGTCCTCCCGGCTCTTCCAGGAGGTCCGGGAGAAGCGCGGCCTGGCCTACAGCGTGTACTCGTACACCTCGGGCTTCGCCGACAGCGGACTGTTCGGCGTGTACGCGGGGTGCCGCCCCAGCCAGGTCCACGACGTGCTGCGGATCTGCCGCGGCGAGCTGGAGAAGGTCGTCGCGGAGGGCCTCACGGACGAGGAGATCAAGCGGGCCATCGGCCAGCTGTCCGGCTCCACCGTCCTCGGCCTGGAGGACACCGGCGCGATCATGAACCGGATCGGCAAGAGCGAGCTGTGCTGGGGCGACCAGATGTCGGTCGACGACATGCTGGCCCACATCGCCGCCGTGACCCCGGACGACGTCCGCACGGTCGCCCAGGACGTACTGGCCCAGCGGCCGTCGCTCGCGGTGATCGGCCCGCTGAAGGAGAAGCAGGCCGCCCGCCTCGACGAGGCGGTGGCCTGAGCCGTGCGCGGCGGGGGAGTCGGCCGGCAGCCCTCCGGGGACGGCCGGCCCCCACCCCGCCCCCCCCCCCGGGGGCCTGGCCCCCACGACCAGTGGAAGCGAAGGAAGTACGCATGAGCAGCAAGCTGCGGGTCGCGGTACTCGGCGCCCAGGGGCGCATCGGATCCGAAGCCGTCCGGGCCGTCGAGGCCGCCGAGGACATGGAGCTGGTCGCCGCGCTCAGCCGCGGGGACAAGCTGGAGACGCTGGCCGAGACCGGCGCGCAGGTCGCCGTCGAGCTGACCACCCCCGCGTCCGTCATGGGCAACCTCGACTTCTGCATCCGTCACGGCATCCACGCCGTCGTCGGCACCACCGGCTGGACCGAGGACCGCCTCGGCCAGCTGCGGGGCTGGCTCGCCGGCTCCCCCGAGACAGGCGTGCTCATCGCGCCGAACTTCTCCATCGGCGCCGTCCTCACCATGAAGTTCGCCGCCCAGGCCGCCCGCTACTTCGAGTCCGTCGAGGTGGTGGAGCTGCACCACCCGAACAAGGTCGACGCCCCCTCCGGCACGGCCACCCGCACCGCCCAGCTCATCGCGGCCGCCCGCGCCGAGGCCGGCTGCTCCCCGCAGCCCGACGCCACCGCCACCGCCCTGGACGGTGCCCGCGGCGCGAACGTCGACGGCGTCCCGGTGCACGCGATCCGCCTGCGCGGCCTGCTGGCCCACCAGGAGGTGCTGCTCGGCGGTGAGGGCGAGACCCTGACCATCCGTCACGACTCGCTCCACCACAGCAGCTTCATGCCGGGCATCCTGCTCGGTGTGCGCCGCGTGGTGGCGACCCCGGGCCTCACGTTCGGCCTGGAACACTTCCTCGACCTCGGCTGACGATCAGGCAGTAACACCCATGCGCGCGAAGATCACTTATTTCATCACGGCCGCCGTCCTGGTCGTCTACTTCGTCCTGGTCGGCAGCCGGGGCCTGTTGCTGATCCGGCAGGGCACTTGGCTGACCGTCGCCTTCGGTGCGGCCGTGCTGGTCCTGCCGGTCATCGGCCTGTGGTTCCTGTGGAAGAACACCCGGTTCGTCACGCGGGCCAACCAGCTCGCCGTCGAGCTGGAGGCCGAGGGCGGGCTACCGGTCGACGAGCTGGAGCGGGACGAGTACGGGCGGATCCTGCGGGACTCCGCCGACGCGGTCTTCGCGCGCCGCAAGGCAGAGACCGAGGACGCGCCGGGGGACTGGCGCAGCTGGTTCCGCCTCGCCGTCGCCTACCACGACGCCCGCGACACCCCGCGGGCGCGCAAGGCCATGCAGCGGGCCATCGCCCTGCACGACAGGAAGCCCGCACGGGCCTGATCCCGTACGGGCTTCCCGTGCGCGCCGCGGGCCTCAGGCGGCGGCGCGCACCGTCCGGTACTCGTCGGCCCAGGCCTCGACCATGTCGACGGCCCGGGCGAAGGCCTCGGACCGGGACAGGAAGTCGGCGTTGTGGTCGGTCAGCAGCACCGGCAGCTCGGCGCCGTCCCGGCGGGTCGCCGTCAGGGCCTGGCCCTGCACCGTCCTCGGCAGTCCGAGCCAGCGCACGGGCTGCTGCACCGTGCGGAACTCCCCGATCTCGTCCCAGGCGACCGAGCGGGCGCCGAAGAACCCGACCCGGCGCAGGCCCGAACGGCTCACCCACACGCCCGTCATCAGCATCCGCACCGCGGTCCCGACGACGCTGAGCGCGGCCACGAGGCAGACCCCCGCCCCGGCCCAGGCGCCCGCGAAGGCGATGATCATCGTGGCGAGCAGCATGAACGCGGCGAGCAGGAGCAGCAGCGCGGAGCCGGCCACCCGCCAGGGCCCGGGCCGGTAGGGCCGGCGCCAGCGGTCGTGGTCGTCGTGGGCGAGCGGGACGTCTTCCTCTTGCGCGTCGAACGCGCCGTCGGCCGTCAGGAAGGGCAGGGGCACGGCTGGACCTCACTCAGATGCACGTTCGGTTGGGCTTGCCCGTGAGGCTACCGCCCGTCGGAGGCCTGCGACTGCTGCGACGTGGCGGGCGCTTGACGGGGCTGCAGTGCGGGAACGCCGAAGAGCAGGGAGCCGACGAGCCCCGCCACCACGGTCAGACCGACCAGACTACGGGCGGCCGTCTGCGTCTTGCTCAGGCGCTCGCGCGGCGGCGGGGTGACGTTGCTGCGGAAGCGGTCGGCCTCGGCGACGAAGGCGAACGGGACGGGCTCGCGCCGGGAGCCACCACCCGGTGGGTGCCGGTGGACGGGCACGGGGCGACCCTCCTCACGGTCGGGGCCCCGGTGCGGGGCGGCGGGCGGACGGGGGCTACCGGTAAGGACGTACGAACCGTCCCGTTGGTGCCGGAAATCCGGGTTGGTGGGAGGGATTTCACGGCGGTCCGTCAGCCGCGCGGACGGCCGGCGGCGCGGGGCACGTGCAAGAAGTGCTGCTAGGGGCGCCGTAGAGTGGGCGCGCCCCCTGTAGGTCGTCCGGAAGGATCCCCGGTGAGCGAGACCGCCGCCTCAGCCCTGAAACCCGTCTTCCGCAGTGATGTGACGGTCGAACTGGTCAAGCACACCGCCGCCGATTCGGACGTGCTGTGGGCCGCCCGGGTCTCGACGGCCGGCGAGCTGTCGCTCGACGAGCTGCAGAAGGACCCGGAGCGCTCCAAGGGACTCATCAACTACCTGATGCGGGACCGTCACGGCAGCCCCTTCGAGCACAACTCGATGACCTTCTTCATCAGTGCCCCGATCTTCGTGTTCCGCGAGTTCATGCGGCACCGCGTCGGCTGGTCGTACAACGAGGAGTCGGGTCGCTACAGGGAGCTCCAGCCGGTGTTCTACGTCCCGGACGCGGAGCGCAAGCTGGTCCAGGAGGGCCGCCCGGGCAAGTACGTCTTCGTGGAGGGCACCGAGGCCCAGCTGGAGCTCACCGGCCGGATCATGGAGGACTCGTACCGCCAGGCGTACGAGGCCTACCAGGAGATGCTGGCGGCGGGCGTGGCCCGCGAGGTGGCCCGCTCGGTCCTGCCGGTCGGCCTGTTCTCCTCGATGTACGCCACCTGCAACGCTCGCTCGCTGATGCACTTCCTGGGCCTGCGCACCCAGCACGAGCTCGCGACCGTGCCGTCCTTCCCGCAGCGGGAGATCGAAATGGTCGGCGAGAAGATGGAGCAGCACTGGGCCAAGCTGATGCCGCTCACGTACGCCGCCTTCAACGCGAACGGCCGCGTGGCCCCGTAGCCGGCGGAGGGGGCGGGGGCCCGGCGCTCGATCGCCCCGCCCGTTCCGTACAGATGTACAGAACCAAGTCCGAAGTGTCCGTATTGCGGCGTTTCGTGAAGTTCATCTAGGCTGATCAAACGGACCCGGCACTGCTTGAACCCCCGAGCAGGCAGTGCCGGGCTCCAAGGCCCCTCCCGGCCGCCGCAGGAAGGCGCACCTCCGTTGACGTCCCCCGAGGGGTCACCGTGGGCGTGGCAGCGAGTAGCGTGTTACCCATGGCTCCGATCTCGACTCCGCAGACCCCCTTCGGGCGGGTCCTCACCGCCATGATCACGCCGTTCACGGCGGATGGCGCACTCGACCTCGACGGCGCGCAGCGGCTCGCCGTCCACCTGGTGGACGCAGGCAACGACGGCCTGATCGTCAACGGGACCACCGGTGAGTCCCCGACCACCACCGACGCGGAGAAAAACGACCTCGTACGAGCCGTCCGGGAGGCGGTCGGCGACCGCGCCCACGTCGTCGCCGGCATCGGCACCAACGACACCCGCCACACCCTGGAGCTCGCCCGCCAGGCCGAGCGCGCCGGGGCGCACGGCCTGCTGGCCGTCACCCCCTACTACAACAAGCCGCCGCAGGAGGGCCTCTACCGGCACTTCACGGCCGTCGCCGACGCCACCGAGCTCCCGGTGATGCTGTACGACATCCCCGGCCGCAGCGGCGTCCCGATCAACACCGAGACCCTGGTGCGGCTCGCCGAGCACCCCCGCATCGTGGCCAACAAGGACGCCAAGGGCGACCTCGGCCGCGCCAGCTGGGCCATCGCCCAGAGCGGCCTGGCCTGGTACTCCGGCGACGACATGCTGAACCTGCCGCTGCTGTCCGTCGGCGCCGTCGGCTTCGTCTCGGTCGTCGGCCACGTGGTCGCCCCCGAGCTGCGCGCCATGCTGGAGGCCCACCTCGGCGGCGACGTCCAGAAGGCCACCGAGATCCACCAGAAGCTGCTCCCGGTCTTCACCGGCATGTTCCGCACCCAGGGCGTGATCACCACGAAGGGCGCCCTGAACCTCCAGGGCCTGCCCGCGGGCCCGCTGCGCCTCCCGCTGGTCGAGCTGACCCCCGAGGAGACCGCCCAGCTCAAGATCGATCTTGCTGCTGGCGGGGTACAGCTCTGACAACGGACTTCACAACTGAATAAGCAAGACCCGAACCAGACACATGCAAGTGCACGAATGCACGACTGACATGCGCGCCACGTGCCTTACGAGGTACGTGGCGTGCGTGGTGAGGAGAGACTTTTGAGCCATCCGCACCCTGAGCTCGGCCCGCCGCCGAAGCTTCCCAAGGGCGGCCTGCGGGTCACCCCGCTGGGCGGCCTGGGCGAGATCGGCCGCAACATGACCGTCTTCGAATTCGACGGCCGTCTGCTGATCGTCGACTGCGGCGTGCTCTTCCCCGAGGAGGAGCAGCCGGGCATCGACCTGATCCTGCCGGACTTCACGTCCATCCGGGACCGGCTCGACGACGTCGAGGGCATCGTCCTCACGCACGGTCACGAGGACCACATCGGCGCCGTCCCGTACCTCCTGCGGGAGAAGCCGGACATTCCGCTGATCGGCTCGAAGCTGACGCTGGCCCTCATCGAGGCGAAGCTGCAGGAGCACCGCATCCGCCCCTACACCCTTGAGGTGAAGGAGGGCGACCGGGAGAACCTGGGCGTCTTCGACTGCGAGTTCATCGCGGTCAACCACTCCATCCCGGACGCGCTGGCGGTCGCCATCCGCACGCCCGCGGGCCTGGTCGTCGCCACCGGCGACTTCAAGATGGACCAGCTCCCGATGGACAACCGCCTCACCGACCTCCACGCGTTCGCACGGCTGAGCGAGGAGGGCATCGACCTCCTCCTGTCGGACTCGACGAACGCCGAGGTCCCGGGCTTCGTCCCGCCGGAGCGCGACATCTCGAACGTGATCCGCGGCGTCTTCGCGGGCGCCCAGCGGCGGATCATCGTGGCGAGCTTCGCCAGCCACGTCCACCGCATCCAGCAGATCCTGGACGCGGCGCACGAGTACGGGCGCCGGGTGGCCTTCGTGGGCCGTTCGATGGTCCGCAACATGGGCATCGCCCGTGACCTGGGGTACCTGCGGGTCCCGCAGGGCCTCGTCGTGGACGTGAAGACCCTCGACGACCTGCCGGACGACGAGGTCGTGCTGGTCTGTACGGGTTCCCAGGGCGAACCCATGGCGGCCCTGTCCCGCATGGCGAACCGCGACCACCAGATCCGGATCGTTCCCGGCGACACCGTGATCCTGGCGTCGTCGCTGATCCCGGGCAACGAGAACGCGGTCTACCGCGTGATCAACGGTCTGACCCGCTGGGGCGCCAACGTCGTGCACAAGGGCAACGCCAAGGTGCACGTTTCCGGTCACGCGTCCGCGGGCGAGCTGCTGTACTTCTACAACATCTGCAAGCCGCGGAACCTCATGCCGGTCCACGGCGAGTGGCGCCACCTGCGTGCGAACGCGGAGCTCGGCGCGATGACGGGTGTCCCGAAGGACCGCATCGTCATCGCCGAGGACGGTGTCGTCGTCGACCTCATCGACGGCAAGGCCCGGATCTCCGGCAAGGTGCAGGCCGGCTACGTGTACGTGGACGGCCTCTCGGTCGGCGACGTCACCGAGACCTCCCTCAAGGACCGCCGGATCCTCGGCGAGGAGGGCATCATCTCGGTCTTCGTCGTGGTGGACAGCACCACGGGCAAGGTCGTGAGCGGCCCGAACATCCAGGCCCGCGGCTCCGGCATCGAGGACTCGGCGTTCACCGCGGTCCTGCCGAAGATCGAGGAGGCCATCGCCCGCGCCGCCGCCGACGGCGTGGCGGAGCCGCACCAGATCCAGCAGCTCATCCGCCGGACCATGGGCAAGTGGGTCTCCGACGGCTACCGCCGCCGGCCGATGATCCTCCCGGTCGTCGTCGAGGTCTGAGCGCTGACGTAACCCAGTCACCGGAGCGGGGCAACCGGATTTGCATCGGGGGCCCCGCTCCAGTACGTTTACGGCTCCACCTCGTAACAAGCCCGGGCACACAGCTGTGCCCGGACTCGTCGTGCGAGTGGGACGGTAATCAGCACCCAGGGATACCTGATAAGGTCTGATCCGCCCGAAAGGGAAAGGCCCTCCAACGGCCACTGAATTCAAATCCGGACCGGAAACGGAACGGAAAAGGATCTGGTAAGGTTGGAATCGCCGGAAGGGGAAAACGCGAAAGCGAAGAACCGGAAAGCGAAGCGCGAAACACTCTGATAGAGTGGGAAACGCAAGAACGAAAGCCCGGAGGAAAGCCCGAGA
>NZ_JBHWJJ010000163.1:0-17075 GCF_042732005.1 Streptomyces sp. NPDC059851
CCGTCAGGGCCCCGCGGGCGGGGGCCGACGTCCGCCCCTGCAACCCCACCCACCCGGGGGCGGGGGCCGGGCCCCCCCCCACCGCCGCCGGCGACCTGGCCGCGCTCCGCGCCCTGGACGCGTCACTGGGCCGCGCCGACCTCACCGAGGGCGGCTTGGACCGGGTCCGTGAGATCCTGACCGCCACCGGCACCCGGGACCTGGTCCGGGAAAGGACCGAACGGCTGGCCCGCCGGGCCCTGAGCCACCTCGCCGCAGCCCGCCTCGCGCCGGGCCCGGCAGCGGTGCTGCGCGCGCTCCTCGCCGAGACCGCCGGCCCGCCCGGCCCGTGTCCCGATCCGGGCGGCGCTCCGCCCGGCGCCCCGGCGCCCGCCCCCACGGCCACGGAGGCAGGCCGGTGAGGGCGACCCTGAAGGGGCCGACCGACCACGTGGTCGTCGTCGGCGCCGGCCTCGCCGGTCTGTCCGCCGCACTGCACCTGCTCGGCGCGGGACGCCGGGTGACCGTCGTCGAGCGGGACCCCGGCCCCGGCGGGCGCGCCGGCAGGCTGGTCCGCAGCGGCTACCACATGGACACCGGCCCCACCGTGCTGACCATGCCCGAGATCGCCGACGAGGCGTTCGCCGCCGTCGGGGCGTCCCTACGGGAGCGCGTCGAGCTCATCCCGCTGCACCCCGCGTACCGGGCGTCGTTCGCCGACGGCAGCACGCTGGACGTCCACACCGACGCCGGGGCGATGGAGGCGGAGGTGGAACGCTTCGCCGGTCCGGCCGAAGCGGCCGGCTACCGCCGACTGCGGCACTGGCTGACCGAGCTGTACCGCGCCGAACGGAACCGGTTCCTCGACGCCGACTTCGACTCGCCCTGGCAGCTGCTCGGCCCCGACCTGGTCCGGTTGGCCCTGCTCGGCGGCTTCGGCCGCTGGGAGACCGGTGTCGCCCGCCACCTGCGCGACGAGCGGCTGCGCCGCGTCTTCACCTTCCAGGCCCTGTACGCGGGCGTGCCGCCCGCCCGTGCCCTGGCCGCGTACGCGGTGATCGCCTACATGGACACGGTCGCCGGTGTCCACTTCCCGCGCGGCGGCATGCACGCCCTGCCGCGCGCCATGGCCGACGCCGCCGAAGCGGCCGGCGCGGTCTTCCGCTACGGCTCCCCGGTCACCCGGCTCGAACGCACCGGCGACCGCATCACGGCGGTGATCACCGACGGGGAGCGCATCCCCTGCGACTGCGTCGTCCTCACCCCCGACCTGCCGGTGGCCTACCGCCTCCTCGGCCGCACCCCGCGCCGCCCGGTCGGGCTGCGGCACGCCCCGTCGGCCGTGGTCCTGCACGCCGGCTGCGAGCGCACCTGGCCGCAGCTGGGCCACCACACCCTCTCCTTCGGTGGTGCCTGGCGCAGCACGTTCGAGGAGCTCACCCGTACCGGCGAGCTGATGAGCGACCCTTCCCTGCTGATCACCCGACCCACCGCCACCGACCCCGCCCTGGCTCCGGCGGGCCGCCACCTGCACTACGTCCTCGCACCCTGCCCGCACACCGGCATCGGTCCCGGCCCCGGCGACTGGCACACCCTCGGCCCCCGCTACCGCGACACGCTGCTGCGCGTCCTCGAACGCCGGGGACTCGACGGCATCGCCACGGCGATCGAAGAGGAATGCCTGGTGACACCCGCCGACTGGACGGCACAGGGCCACGCCGCCGGCACACCGTTCTCCGCCGCGCACACCTTCCTCCAAACCGGCCCGTTCCGGCCCCGCAACCTGGTGCGCGGCACCGCGAACGCCGTCCTCGCCGGCTGCGGCACGACCCCGGGCGTCGGAATCCCGCCCGTCCTGCTCTCGGGAAAGCTCGCGGCCGCCCGCATCACCGGCCCGGGCCGCACGACCGCCACCCGCAGCACGCACCCCCTCACCCACATCCACACCCACTCCCACACCCGCCCGGAAGGAGCCCGTCCGTGACCGACCGGGAACTGGACGCCGCAGGCATCACCGACCCCGCACTGCGCACCGCCTACACCCGCTGCCGCGAGTTGAACGCCCGGTACGGCCGCACCTACTTCCTCGCCACCCGCCTGCTCACCCCCGACCGGCGCCCCGCCGTGCACGCGCTGTACGGCTTCGCCCGCTGGGCCGACGACATCGTCGACAGCCTGGGGAGCGAGGCCGGCCCGGCCGCACGCGCCCGCGCCCTGGACCGGCTGGAGGACGACCTCGCCCGCGGGCTGGCCGATGTCCCCGGAGACGGGGCCGGGGCCGGGGCCGGGGGCGGAGCCAGAGCGGGGGGCGGAGCCGGAGCGGGGGCCGGGGCCCGGGTCGAGCCGGTGGTGCGGGCACTCGCCGACACCGCACGCTGCCACGCCATCGACCCCCGGCTCTTCACCGACTTCCTCACCTCCATGCGCAGCGACCTCACCGTCACCTCGTACGCGAGCTACGAGGCCCTGCGCGGCTACATGCACGGCTCCGCGGCCGTGATCGGGCTACAGATGCTGCCCGTACTCGGCACCGTGACGCCCCCGGAAGAGGCCGCACCCCACGCGGCCGAGCTAGGCGTCGCCTTCCAGCTCACCAACTTCCTGCGGGACGTGGGCGAGGACCTAGACCGCGGCCGGATCTACCTCCCCCAGGACCTCCTCGACGCGCACGGCGTCCAGCGCGACCTGCTCCGCCACTGCCGGGACACCGGCCGCACCGACAGCCGGGTCACCACCGCACTGAAGGCGTTCGAGGACCTCACCCGCGCCGCCTACCGGCGTGCCGCCCCCGGCGTCGCCATGCTCGACCCGGTCTCCCGGCCCTGCATCCGCACGGCGTTCGTCCTGTACGGCGGCATCCTCGACGCCGTGGCCGCCACCGGCTACGCAGTGCTCGACCGCCGCGCCGTGGTGCCCCGGCGGCGCCGTGCCCTCGCGGCCGCGGACGGCCTGCTGAGGGCGGCCGCGGCCCGCACGGCCGCCCGCGCCCGGCTCGCCCGGGGCGGACCGCCCGTCCCCGACGCCCCGGAAGGCACCGCCCCCCTCGTCCGGTCGCGCTCCTCCGACCGGGAGGCGGCGTGAAGCCCGTACGGCGAACCCGCCTGCCGCTGGGCCTGCGCCGCAGCCCCGTCGCCTGGGAACGGCAGCGCCCCACGTGGCGCGAGGCCCGTCCCTCCCTGATCGCCGACGCGCTCAAACGGGCCCAGGCCCGCCCCGGCGGCAACTGGTACGCCGTCGGGGACTCCCGCACCCTGCGCTCCGACCGGCCGCTGGCCCGCACCGTCGCCGGCCACGAGGTCGTGCTGTGGCGCGACGGCGGGGGACGCCTCGTGGCCGGTCCGGGCAGCTGCCCGCACCTCGGCGCCCCGCTGGCCGACGGACCCGTCCACTGCGGCACCCTGGTGTGCCGCTGGCACGGTCTGGCCCTGACCGGAAAGCCGTTCGCCGGCTGGGAACCCTGGCCGGCCCACGACGACGGGGTGCTGCTCTGGGTACGCCTGGACGAGGGTGCGGAGGGTCCCACCGACCGTCCGCCGGTGCCCGCGCGACCGGCACCGGCCGGGGCGCTGACCACCGTGTACACCGCGGTGGGCGTCTGCGAGCCGGAGGACGTCGTAGCCAACCGCCTCGACCCTTGGCACGGGGCCTGGTACCACCCGTACTCCTTCGCCGACCTCACCGTGGTCCGTGCTCCCGCAAGGGCCGACGAGGACGACTCCTTCTCGGTGGACGTGTCCTTCAGGGTCGCCGGGCGGCTGGTCGTCCCGGTCCGCGCGGTGTTCACCGCTCCCGGGCCGCGGACGGTCGTCATGAGGATCACGGGCGGCGAGGGCGAGGGGTCCGTCGTGGAGACGCACGCCACCCCCCTCGGTACGGACGCCCTGGGCAGGCCGCGCACCGCGGTGGTGGAAGCCGTCGTCGCCACGTCCGAACGGCCCGGGTTCGCCGCGGCCCGCCGCGCCGCCCCGCTCCTGCGTCCCCTGATGCGGGCCGCCGCGGGCCGGCTGTGGCGCGACGACCTGGCCTACGCCGAACGCCGCTGGAGCCTGCGCACCTCGGGCCGCTTCCCCGGCTGACCTGCGGCCTCGTCGCGGTCCACGCTCTTCGGCAGGACAATCAGCGCCCGTCCGGGTCGTCCCGCAACCGGGACGCCTGCTGGCGACCACCGGGCCCCCCGCCGCCGGGACCGTGCGGCCCGGCGGCGGTGTCGTCCGCTGCGCTGCCGCCACCGCCCCAGCGGGCGCGTTCGGCCGCGGTCCATTCGCTGGTGTCGCGCGGGTGGACGTAGGGCTCCTCGTCGGCGGGGTGACCTTCGAGGATGGCGCGCTGACGGGCCAGCTCCGCGTCGAATTCCAGGCCCAGCAGTATGGCCAGGTTGGTGATCCACAGCCAGACCAGGAAGATGATCACGCCGGCCAGGGTGCCGTAGGTCTTGTTGTACGAGCCGAAGTTCGCCACGTACAGCGCGAATCCGGCGGAGGCGACCGCCCAGATCAGCAGGGCCAGGAAGCTGCCGGGCGTGACCCACCTGAAGCCGCGCGCCTTGGCGTTCGGCGCGGCCCAGTACAGCAGCGCGATCATGATCGTGACCAGCACGACGAGCACGGGCCACTTCGCGATCGACCACACGACCACCGCCGCGTCCCCGACCCCGAGGGCGGCACCCGCCTCCCGTGCCAGACCGCCGGTGAAGACCACGATGAACGCGCTGACGCCGGCCAACACCATCAGCACCACGGTCAGCACCACCCGCAGCGGGGTCAGCTTCCACACCGAACGGCCTTCGGGCACGTCGTACACGGCGTTGGAGCTTCGTATGAACGCTGCCACGTATCCGGAGGCGGACCACACGGCCAGCAGCAGGCCCACCACCGCAAGGACGCCGCCCGTCCCGGAACTGGCCTGTAGCTGCTCGACCGCCCGGGTGATGATGTCCCTCGCTGCGCCCGGCGCCAGCCTGGTCAGGCTGTCCAGGAGGCCCTGAGTGGCCGACTTCCCGGTCACCCCCAGGAGCGACACGAGCACGAGCAATGCCGGGAACAGTGCCAGTACGCCGTAGTAGGTCAGGGCCGCGGCCCGGTCCGCCAGCTCGTCGTCCTTGAACTCCGCGAAGGTGCGGCGCAGCACCGCCTTCCACGACTTCTCGCCCAAGTCGGTGGGCTTGTCGGGGGCGCGGCGCTCCGCCTCGGGTGCCGGTCCGGCCGGGTCCCGGCGGCCGGTGCGCGCTTGCTGTTGGGTGCCTCGTTCGGTCTCGTCCATGCGGGGCGCCTTACCGGAATGCGGCGTCTGAACCGGCCCCGACCCGGGTCCGTGACGCTCGCGGCCCGGTGCGCCGGCCCGGTGCGCCCGGTCGCCTGATCCGATCGTCGTTCGCCCGTTCACCAGGAGGAGGCCTCGGCCGAGCGGCCGGCTGGCATCAGCGCAGCTGCTCGGCCAATCCGATGAGGATGCCCTCGGGGCCGCGGACGTAGCAGAGCCGATAGCTGTCCTCGTACTGCGCCAGCTCACCGACGAGTTCGGCGCCGTGGGTGCGCAGGCGGGCCACGACGTCCTCGATGTCGTCGACGGCGAACATGACGCGACGGATGCCGAGCGTGTTCGCCGGCGCGTCCCTCGGCTCGGCGCTGATCGCCTTCGGCGAGCGGAACATCGCGAGCTCGATCCGGCTGTGCCCGTCCGGGGTCCGCAGGACGGCGATGTCCAGTCGGACGTCGTCGAGCCCGATGACGCGCTCCACCCACCGTCCTTCGATCGGCGTCCTGCCTTCCGTCTCCATGCCGAGTTCGAGGAAGAACGAAACGGCAGCGTCGAGGTCGTCGACGACGATGAGGACGTTGTCCATCCGCTGGATCGCCATGCCGGGCCTCCTCGGTGTGTACGGCGTACGGCCACGGTGGCCGCATCCGCCCCCGAAACGAAGCCGCCATGCCGTTCCCACCGCCATGAGACGCCTGTGCCTCACCATCACGAGGCCGACGCCGCGCCCCGCGGCGAGCGCATGGCCGAGCCGCTGGCGCGCACCGTCACACTCGCCTTCGCACGGAAAGCCGCATGGTCATGCGTAGTAACTGAGGATCACCAGCAGGGCCGTGCATTCGGCGAGGAGCTGGACGCCGAGAGCTGCCTGCCGTACGCGCAGGGCAGGAGCGGCCATGGCGACCACGAACGCCACGGCGCCGAGGCCGGCACTCCAGAGGAACAGCCACCCGGGAAGCCCTCTGGCGCACTGCACCCCGTACGTCACACAGCCCGACACCCGCACGGAGGACAGGAGCAGCACGACGGCCGCCAGGACCGCGGGCACGAAGAGGGCGGCGGACAGGCCCGACCACAATCGGGAGCGGTCCCTGTGCCCGGCCGCCCGCACGGGGGGTGTCGCTGGAGGAGCAGTTGCGTTCATGCCCCCATCCAACGCCGGCAGCGGGCCGGGAACAGCCGTACGGGTACTCACCTCGCACGTGTGCGCCGTACTCAGACCAGAGGCGCGTCGCAGCCCAGCACACCCTGCCCCGGCGGCGCAGCAGGCCTCCGCCGCCCGGCGGGGCAGGGGGGATCACCCCGAGCCCGCGGCCCCGCCTCGCGCGGCGGCCGCCGCCTCCAGCAGGGTCCAGCCGTCGATCTCCACTGGCCGCCGCTCCTGCGGCTGCCACCCACGGGCCAGCGACACGTCGAGCAGGGCCCGAACGGCGCCCGGCTCGTGCAGGTTCAGGTCTGCACCGTGGGTGAAGCCCACGTCCCCGGAGCCGAAGGGTGCCCCACCGGGGACGTACCGGCCGGGCCCGTCGACGAAGACGATGCGCAGCGGGCCACCGGTGCCGGCCGGCTGCGGGATCAGGGTGAGGATCTGGCGGCAGTCCACGGACCGACCATCGGGGTCCTTCCGGTGGCTGTGGCGCATGGTCCACATGTACACGCGCCCGTCGGCGACCAGCCGGCGGGGCTTCTTCGAACGACGAGGCACGCAGCCGAGAGTACGCGGATCAGCGGGGCTCCTTGGCGGTAGGGCGCCGCGGCACGGCGGAGGGGTAGCGTCGGGTACACGATCGGTCAGCGGCGCCGCATCAGGGGGGCGAGCGCCGCCGCGACCGCGGCGCCGGCGACGGGGGCCAGCAGGTACGCCCACAGGTGACCGGTGGAACCCGACGACACCGCCGGCCCCAACTGTCGGGCCGGATTCGCGCCGCCACCCGAGAGCGGGCCGAGGAAGACGATGACGGCGGTGACGCAGGCGCCGATCACCGGCGGCAGGAACCGCAGCAGCGGCGGGCGGGTCCCGCAGTACGCCACGATCAGCATGATCACGGCCATGGCCGCGGCCTCCACCGCGAACACGGCACCCGAACCCCATCCCCGGGCGGGCGCCAGCGCCGCGTACGCGACCTTCTCGGCGGCGTCGCCCCACGCCAGATCGGCGAGGGCCACTCCGGCCACCGAACCGGCCAGCTGGGCCACCACGAACGGCAACACCGCCTGGCCGGGGAACACGCGCAGCATCCACAGGCCGATGGTGACCGCGGGGTTGAGGTGCCCGGCCGTCTCGTGCCGCATGGACGGGCCGAGCACGGCCGTCACGATGGCGCCGACCAGCAGGCCCATGACCAACAACTGCGAGGTGAGGGTGGGCAGCAGGGCCGTGAAGGGCGAACCGGGGCCGGCCATCCACCGCGCGGTGGTGACCACGACGAACAGCATGCCGGTGGTCAGCGCGAACTCGTACGCGGCGACCAGCGCGAGCGGAGGGCGCTTCGCGGCCGCGGATGCGGATGCGGTTGCGGATGCGTCAGGAGTCGGGGGCGTCTGGGTCTCGAAGGATGTCAATGTCACTCCATGGAATGTGCGCTCTGCTGCCCGCGCGCGACCACGCATCCATACGACACTCTGTCAAGTGCCGTCAATCGCTGGTCCACGGATGACGGACGAAGTTCCGGCCACCTGACGGAATGGACCGTCGGCGATGGACCGGCGATTTCCGGCTCTCCGAGACTTCGGGAGTCGGCCAAGGACACCTGGCCTGATCACCTCCCCTTTGTCGAGCCTTCATCGAGAGGAACCGATCACCTATGTGCGGCCTTGCCGGATGGGTCAGCTTCCAGCGGGACCTGACGTCCCACACGGATCTCGCGTCGGCCATGACGCACACCATGGAGTGCCGCGGTCCCGACGCGCACGGTCTGTGGACCTCCACCCACGCCGTCCTCGGCCACCGTCGACTGGCGATCATCGACCTCGAGGGCGGCAAGCAGCCGATGGCCTCCTCCGTGGACGACGACACGCAGCCGGTCCTCACGTACACCGGCGAGGTCTACAACTTCCGGGAGCTGCGCGAGGAGCTCAAGGACCTCGGACACGAGTTCCGCACCGCCTCCGACACCGAGGTCGTCCTGCGCGCCTACCTGGAGTGGGGTGCCGACTTCGCGGAGCGCCTGAACGGCATCTACGCCTTCGCCATCTGGGACCCGCGCACCGAGGAGCTGCTCCTGGTCCGCGACAGGATGGGCGTCAAGCCGCTCTACTACTACCCGACCGCCGACGGTGTGCTCTTCGGTTCCGAGCCCAAGGCGATCCTGGCCCACCCGGAGTCCGAGGCCGTCGTGGACGCCGAGGGCCTCAAGGAGATCTTCTCCATCGTCAAGACCCCCGGACACGCCGTCTTCCGCGGCATGTACGAGGTCCTGCCGGCCACCGTCCTCCGCTTCACCCGCGAAGGCCGGACCGAGCAGGAGTACTGGAAGCTCCGGGCCCGCCCGCACACGGAGGACCTCGACACCACCATCGCCAACGTCCGCGAGCTCCTCGAGGACATCGTTGAGCGCCAGCTCGTCGCGGACGTCCCCGTCGGCACCCTGCTCTCCGGCGGCCTGGACTCCAGCGCCGTCACCGCGCTCGCCGCCAGGGCCCTCAAGAAGCAGGCCGTCGAGCAGCCCCTCCGCGCCTTCTCGGTGGACTTCAAGGGCCACGAGGAGCGCTTCGAGGCGAACGTCCAGTGGGCCGACCCCGACACCCCGTTCGCCGTCGAGGTCGCCAAGGACACCGGCGCCGAGCACATCATCGTCACCCTGGACAACGAGGACATCCTCGACGACGAGGTCCGCTCGACCGTCCTCCGCGCCCAGGACCTGCCGGTCTCGACCGGCGACATGGAGTACTCGCTGCTCATCCTGTGCCGTGCGCTCAAGGAGCAGATGACCGTCGCCCTCTCCGGCGAAGCCGCCGACGAACTCTTCGGCGGCTACACCTGGTTCCACGACGAGGAGGCCGTGGAACTGGACAGCTTCCCCTGGCACCACCCCTTCGAGAAGGCCGGCGGCATCGGCGCCCTGAAGACGGTCGGCCTGTGGGACCGGCTCGGACTCACCGAATACGTCAAGGAGCGCTACGCGCAGGCCCTGGAGGAGGTCCCGCGCCTGGAGGGGGAGACCGGCCTGGAGGCCCGGATGCGGGAGGTCACCTACCTCAACCTGACCCGCTGGGAGAGCTTCCTGCTGGACCGCAAGGACCGCATCAGCATGGCGGTCAGTCTGGAGGTCCGCGTCCCGTTCACCGACCACCGCCTGGTCGAGTACGTCTACAACACCCCTTGGGCGTTCAAGACCTTCGACGGCCGTGAGAAGAGCCTGCTGCGCGCCGCCATGCGGGGGATCTTGCCCGACTCGGTCCTGGACCGCAAGAAGAACCCGTACCCCTCCACCCAGGACCGCAAGTACGAGCTGGCCCTGCGCGAGCGGGTGGAGGACATCCTGGTCGAGGGCGCCCCCCTCTTCCGGATCGTCTCCGAGGCCGACGTCCGCAAGCTGCTCGACGTGCCCGAGGGCTCCTACCACGTCGGTGGCCCTTGGAGCGCCCGCGCGGTCCTGGAGCGGCTCATCGAGTTCAACACCTGGGTCACCCAGTACGGGGTCCGGGTGGAGTTCTGATCGGTGTGCTCCTGGGGTACGGGCGAAGCTGCGGGGCGCTTCGTCCGTACCCCACGTCCGAGCCCCGCCCCCAGCCGCGAACGGCTTCCGGGCCCACCTGACGTGTTCACTCTCGGGCCCGGGGGCTGGAGCACCGCAGCGCGAGCACCGCGATGTCGTCGTCGAGCCTGCCGTCACTGTAGTGGAGCAGGGCCCGGTGAAGCCGGCCGAGGAGTTCCCGGGACGGGGTGGGGCCTTGCTGGCGCATCCAGTCCGGCAGCGGGAAGAACTCGCCGTCACGCCCCCTGGCCTCCGTGACACCGTCCGTGTAGAGCAGCAGCTGGTCGCCCGGAGCGAAGAGGAGGGTGTCGACGCAGTAGTGGTCTCCGATGAGCGATGCGAGGTTGAGGGGCGGAGAGGCGGTGGTGGGCTCCACGACACGGATCTCGTCGCGGCGTACGAGCAGGGGCGGCGGGTGCCCGCAGTTGAGAATGCTGATGCGGCCTCCGCCGTGCGGGATCTCCGCGATGAGAGCAGTCGCGAAGCGTTCTGGCAGGTCGAGGGCGGGGAACGCAGCGCTGTGGCGGGAGATGCTGGCCTCCAGGCGGTGGACGACGCCCCTCAGGTCGGGCTCGTCGTACACGGCCTCCCTGAAGCTGTTGATCACCGCCGAGGCCGTTCCCACTGCGGACAGGCCCTTGCCGCGCACGTCGCCGATGAGCAGCCGGACCCCGAAGGGTGTGCCGACCGCTTCGTAGAAGTCTCCACCGATCCTGGCCTGCTCCTGGGCCGCCAGGTACAGCGACTCGATCTCGACGTTCTCGATGCGGTGCGGCAGTGGGCGCAGCAGTACCTTCTGGGCGGTGTCGGCGATGAGCCGGACGTGGAGGAGCGTCTGCTCCCGTTGCAGGCGGACGTGGCTCGCGTATGCGGCCGCCAAGGTGACCGCGATGATCGCAGCCGCGGTGTAGGGCGTGCCGAGGTCGGTGTAGGCGAAGCTCAGGCCGATCATGATCAGCAGGCAGACCGCCCCCAGCAAGACGGTGGGGAGCACGGGCCACATCGCGGCGGCGAGGGCGGGTGCGGCAGGCAGGAGGCGGCTGAAGGCGATCTCGCGCGGTGTGGAGAAGGCCAGGGCGGTGATGAGGACGGTGATGATCACCGGTGAGAGCAGGGCGATGTCCCACCGACCGCCGTGGGGAGGGCGACGACGCCTCGACCGCCTTGACCTGATCACGGAATGCATCATATCGGGGCATAGTGTACGTAGGCCTGCGACGGAGCGTGACGCTCCCGCTCGCTGAGTAGCCGCCGGGGCCTCGGAGAGCCCGACCAGCCCGCTCGATCGGCCCGGCCCGCGCCGGCGGGTCTGGGCCGTACACCGGGCGTAGTTGCACTGGTGTCCCGCGTGGCGCCGGTGCCGGGGCGCGGACGCCTCGGCACCGGCGGGGTCACAGGGGCGGCGGCGGGTCGGGGAGGGCCGCGATCTTGTGGCTGCTGCTCGTGCAGCACCACAGCGCGGAACCGGTGGCGCTGCGTGTCGCTCGTGGCGACCAGACCGCCGTCCAGGCAGACGGTGGGACGTCGCCGGGTGGACGGGTGAGGCCGGCGATGGGCACCAGTTCGTCGATCAGCGGTCGCAGCCCACCGTGCACGTCCACCGCGTCCAGGGGCGTGGGCTTGGAACGCCGGGTCCTCCACACCGGCAGCAGCCAGTAGACCGCGAAGGCCGCGGCGATCGCGACGGTCCCCACTCCGAGCGAAACCCCGTCGACCTGGTGGTACTGCGCCGTGTACGCGTCGAGCGCGGACGCGTTCTTGGTGAACGGGACGCAGCTCGCGTGTATGGACGCGCCTGGATCGGGGCCTGCCGCCAGCCAGCGAGCCGTCTCCTCGTCGGCCTTTGCGGACGACACGAGGAAATGCCAGGCGGTGTCGGGGACCACGTCGGCGCCGGGTCGCCGCCAACCGCAGCAGGAGCAGTACGAACGCAGCGTCGTGCCGGCTGCGAGGACCGTTTCGTCGAGCGGGCCCGGGACGGGCCGCTCCCCCGCTCCGGGGGGGCACCGGCGGGTAAGCCGACCGTCACGCCCCGCCGTCGGCCGCACCGGGCGGGGTGGTCGGGCTGGCCGGACGGGGTGGGACGTCCGTACCGGTCGGACCGTCCGGACCCGTCGTACCGTCCGAGCTGGCCTGGCTGCCCGAGCTGGCCTGGCTGGGCAGGGCGTCCGGGCCGGAGTCCTCCGGACCGGCCAGGGCCAGCCTGGCCACCACTGCGTCGGCGATCGTCGACGCGCGGTCCTCTTCCAGGCCGCGCTGAGCGGCCACCTCCAGCACCGCCTCCCGGACCTCGGCCAGCTGCTCCCGGGTCAACGGTGGAACCGTCACCTCTCGGGACGGCCTGCGGAAGAGCCTGCGCAGACCGGACCTCGCCCTGTCGGCCGCTCCGTCCACCGCGGCACCCACCATCCGCTGCGCCGCGTGGTTCACCGCCAGCCACACCACGGGCGTCACCAGCGCGGCGGCCTCGCCCAGGCCGAAGCCCAGGGTCTCGCGCCGTCGGCCGCGTCCGCCCAGCCGGCGTACGGCCGTGGCGTCGTCGAACCCGGCCAAGCCCGCCACCAGCGGCAGTTCCTCCGGAGCCACCTCGGCCACCACGTCACGGACCACGTCGCGTACCCGCGTCCCGTCCGTCGTGACCGTCCGGCTGCCGGACCGAGTTGCTTCGGAACCCATGACACCCCCGCGATCAGTTCCCGTGCGCCCAGGCACCGGTTCTCACCCTGGCCGACGGACCCCCACGAGGCAAGACCCACCCGTGCTGCCCGTCTCCGTGAGCGGGACGCGGAGCGCACGACGGAAGCACACCGCCACCTCCGGTCGACGGGCGCTCGGGTGCGAGGCCGGGACCGTCAGCTCCCCTGGAGCGTCGACCCCAGCAACGCGGGAATGAGACCCGCGATCACGGGCAGGGGAAGCGCCAGGATGTTGGCCGTGAACCAGCTGCGCAGCCCTGCGGAGACGGGCCACGTCGGCATCTTCTCGATGACCCGGAAGCGCTGGACGAGGCGGCCCAGACGTTCCTGATGACGTGTGGTGTCCACGCTGCCGTTCATGGCGAGCAGTCGCTGTTCTTCGTCAGCGATCTGGATGCTGATGCGATCGGCCTCGGCGGCGAGCGTGTGCTTCGCCTCGCGCATGCTGAGGTGGAACGTCCACATCGGGCACAGGAACGCCGCAGCAACGCAGCAGAGGGCCACGATGAAGAGCCCCAGGTAGGCGCCCTGCCAGTCCCCGTACCGGTCTTCGAAGCGCGGAACGAGCTCCATGAGGAGCCACCATACGGAGAGGTAGAGCGCGATGAGTGAGACCAGCATGGCTTGGAAGAAGTACAGGCTGCCGACCGGCCTGAGGCCGGCCGCACCGTCGACGTGTCCCGGCAGCACGGCCATGTTGATCGCCCGGCTCGAACGGAGTTCGCTGCCCAGCCGCCCGTAGCACGCGGCTCGCCCGAGGAACCGGCCGACCGGGATCGCCATGACCCCTTCGATCACCATGAGAACGGGCTTGGAGAAGCCGGCTGCGGCGATGAACGCCGCCTCGATGAGAACCACCGCCACCACGCTCGCGGTGCGGGCCCACCGGCGAGCCGAACGGTGCAGTCGTGTCCCGAGGGCGGCGACCTCGCTCGCCGGGGAGAGAACGTTCCTCGCCTGCAGCCGCGACAACGTCAGGCTCATCCGGTCCGGCACCTTGAGCGACCACAGCAGGCCGACGAAGAAGAGGATGAACCCCGATGCCTGGAGGGGGTCATTGACGTAGACGTCCGGCCCCCACAGCGCTGTGTATCCGGCGATACAGACCGGGCCGAACCAGAAGTACTGCCGCTCCAGCCACCGCTCCACGCGCGACAGACCTGGGTCTGGGCCGCCTGTGGCCTCGGGGGTTCGAGCAGTGGGCTCTTCCACGCGACCCATGATGCACAGGCAGGAGGTGCGGTCACCGCTCCGGCACGCGCTCCGGACGGACGGCAAACGCGGGCGGCACGACTACCACGTCCAGCGGAAGCCTGCCGCCGCGTGCTCCAGGGCCGGCACGAAGCGGTGCACCGACCCGTCCGGGGCCGACCGCGTCGGGGACTCGCTGAGCACCGCGCCCCCTTGGTGGTCGTCCCACGTCGCCCACCACACACGGACCGGTCTCGGGCACGCCGGGAACTCGACCACCAGGTCGACGTTGTCGGCCCGGGCGTGGGCGACCCGCCGGTACTCGGTGACGGGCCGGCAGTCCGGCGCGTACGCCACCTCGTACCCCAGCGACGCGATCTGCCCGGCCGCCAGCGGGCTCGGGAAGGCGAGCTCCAGGACGGGCGTACTGCCGGGGAACTCACGGACGCCTGGGCCCTGCCCCGCTTCCGTACCGGATGGGAGCGGTGCTCCCTGCCGCTCGTGGCGATCCGTTGCCCGCCGACCCGACCACGGGGGACGCGGTCGCCGCGGTCGAACGCCGCTGGTCGGCGAACCGCTCGGAGCCGTACGAAGCCGCCCTGCTCGGTGCGGCCCACCCCGAACTGCGGTACGTCCTGCTGGACCGGCTCGGACACGAGGGCCGACCCGAACCGGAGTGCTTCCACATCCTGCCGTGGGAGCGGGTCGACGGGCTCGCCGCCCAGATCACCTCGGCCCTCGGCGCGGCCCCGGACCCCGGAAGCGGGCGAACCGTCGGGCCGCCGGTGCGGCTGCGGCACCACTTCGCTCCCGTCGGCTCCCGCTTCACGCGCGCTGGAACAGCTCGCCGCCGCCCTGCGCGCGGCCGACCCCGCGGTCCGCCGCTTCCCGACGACTTCCCTGTGCGAACTCGCGCGCGACGTGACCGGCGCGGTCAACGCCGCCCGGGATCCTCGGGCGGCTGCGTGCGCGGCGGTCGGCGACGGCTTGACCCGGGCCGAACTCACCGCCCGCGACCCGGACGTCCCGTGGCAACGGGCCTGCCCGAAGCCCTGACCCGCGACCCGGGCGTCATTCGGGGCGGCTGAAGCGGTGGGCGGCCCAGAGCAGGGCCGTGGCGCCGGTCGCCAGGAGGAGGGCTGCTTCGAGGAGCAGGGGAGGTTGCCAGCCGAACCATTCGATGCCCGCCACCGCTGCCCCGTCCGGTACCCGTAGCGCGATGCAGCGGCGGAGCAGGTCCACTCCGTGGGCGAGCGGGTTGGCGCCGGCCAGTGCCTGCGCCCAGCCCGGCAGGTTCTGGAGCGGGAAGAAGCCTCCGGAGAGGAACAGCAGCGGCATCATCACCAGGCCGAGCAGCACGTGGAACACCTCGGCCCGCTGCAAGGTCACGGCCAGGGCCAGGGACAGGGCCGTGATGGTGAAGGAGGCCAGGAGCATACCGGCGAGGAGCAGCGACAGCAGCAGCGGGTCGTAGGGAAGGCCGACCGCGCCGGCCAGGACGAGCAGCACGGCGCCCTGGACCGTGGCGACCATGGTGCCGCCGGCGCAGCTTCCCAGGAGCAGGGTGGACCGGCTGACCGGGGCCATCAGCAGCTCCCGCAGGTAGCCGCTCTGCCGGTCGGTGATCAGACGGATGCCGACCAGGATGGCCGGCGCCTGGACCGTCATCATCAGCATGCCGGGGAAGAGGTAGGTCTGATAGCCGACGCCCAGTGAGGAGTTCGGGATCAGGGCGGCCAGACCGCCTCCCAGGATGAACAGGTAGAGCACCGGCTGGAGCAGCATCAGGGCCGTGTGGGTGGGCTGGGTCGACAGGCGCAGCAGATCGCGGTGGACCAGGGCGTGGACCGCGCGCAGTTCACGGCGCAGGCGGCCCAGCGGCTCACGGCCGGAGTTTCCGGGGGCGTCCGGGGCCCGGAGCGCGGGTGTGGTCACAGGCCGCTCTCCGCTTCCGCGGTGGTGCCGCCGGGAGTGGGGGTGGCCGGTGTCCGCTCGGGCCGGGCTGCGTGCATGCTGCGGCCGGTGTGGTGGAAGAAGACGTCGTCGAGGGTGGGTGGCGTGGCGGAAGCGGCGTGCACGGCGATGCCGTGGCGTTCCAGTGCGGCGCACAGGCGGGGGATCCAGGCGCTGCCGTGGGGTACGCGCAGGCAGATCCCGTCGGCGTCCAGGGTGATGGTGGCGGCCTGCGGCGCGGTCCGGCACACGACGTGTCGCGCTGCGGTGTCATCGCTCGTGCGCAGCACCACCCGGTCGTCCCCGATCGCGGCCTTGAGTGCCGAGGGCGTGCCCCGTGCCACCAGCCGGCCGCCGTCGATGATCGCCAGACGATCGCAGTTCTCCGCCTCTTCCAGATAGTGGGTGGTGACGAAGAGGGTGGTGCCGTGCCGGTCGCGCAGAGCGCGCAGGTGCTCCCAGACCTGGGCCCGGGCGTGGGGGTCGAGTCCGGTGGTCGGTTCGTCCAGGAACAGTACGTCGGGCGCGTGCAACAGGCCGCGGGCGAGTTCGAGGCGGCGCCGCATGCCGCCTGACAGGGTGCGTACCGGGGAGCGCCGCCGGTCGGCCAGTCCGACCATTTCGAGCGTCTCGGTGGCGCGTCGGCGGGCGTCGCGGCGGCGCATCCCGTAGAGGCGCGCGTGGATGTGCAGGTTCTGTTCGGCTGTCAGGTCCGGGTCGACGGCGCTGTGTTGGAAGAGCATGCCGACCCGTCGTCGGACCCGGTCCGGCTGGGTGAGCACGTCGGCGCCCGCCACCGTGGCCCGTCCGGCGGTGGGGCGTGCCAGGGCGCAGAGCAGGGAGATGGTGGTGGACTTGCCAGCGCCGTTGGGGCCGAGGAAGGCGAAGGTTTCGCCTTGGTGCACGTCCAGGTCGAGGCCGCGGAGGGCGTGGGTGGTGGTGCCGTCGGGGCCCGGGTAGGTCTTGACCAGCCCGCGGGTGCTGATGGCGTACGCCGGCTCGGTAGCGGGCTGCTCGGGGTCCGGGCTCGTGAGGGCGGCTGTCAGGGGGGTTGCCTGAGCGAGAGCGTCGGCACCGGCGTGTGGCTGCATGTGGTCGGGTCCTCGTCTACGGGTGGTCATCCGCGGGGTCGGGCGTCGGCAGCGGGGCGAGGGGCGTGTTCCGGCGGCGTGCGCCGTGCCGGCTCCAGCCTGGGGCCGGACTTCGCTCCGGCCGGGGGGGGGCCCCGGGGCGCCACCCGCCCGGGGGGGGGGGGGTTTTTGGGCAGGCGAGCCCGCCACAACAGGGGTTTTGTGGGTACCCC